>NZ_JAUBVE010000014.1:0-114702 GCF_036705715.1 Microcoleus sp. AT3-D2
AATATGGCACAGGCACAACGGCTCGCGGGCTATGGTCTAGACGTTTTGAAGAAGCTGTTTAGAATGAAATAGCCCTGACTGCAAAACACTGCTCTTTATAGTTCTTATGTTAGGAAAATCAGGACTATTAATCATTGCTTTGGCTACCAAATACTCTTGAAATGTCAGGTGTGAAAATGACCAAACCTTCTGACTTCGCTCAATTAACAACCCATGCTGTGCTTCCATTGCCCTCAACACTGTCCGACTATCTCGGTGGCCAATCCCTAAAAACTCCGCAATATATCCCTCAATCTCCGTCTGCTCAAATAACACATACTGCGTCTGCTCAAACTTCTTCACTGCCAGATAGCTCAATAACTCCAACTTTCGCTCCACCGACAAATCTCGATAAATCTCATCTCGCTCAATCTCCCGCGACTTGTCCCACTGCTCCAGTAGCAACTCCAAACCCTCTTCATACAGCTTGGAACGTTTCGAGTAAAACTTCTCAGTGGAGTGAAAAACCACACAGGTTAAACTCAGCAAAATCGGCGTAATTGCTAACTCCCGAACCGGCTTATTCGACTCCAAAAAGAGCTGTTCCAGAAACTTCCCCGCCCTCGCCACTCCCGCCAACTCATTTCCCATCACCGTCATAAACCAATGCTCTGCAAACGATCGCACCTGGCCTTCATTAAAATCCGCCACTTCCACAAACTCAAAGTTTAGAGATTTCCAGTCCATTTCCCCTGTAAAACTCTGCGTTCGACACGTCACAATTACTTGCACCTGCGGATAGTCACGAGCCAACTTCTTAATTTCCTCGGTGATCTTCTTTCCATCCTCTCCGGTCAACTCATCCAACCCATCCAGCAGAACCAACACCCGACCTTGCTTGAGTAAGGTTTCTGCATCTGATAATTGCCAACACTTCTCTAGATAAGGCTTCAGCGCATAGACTACCTCACGTCCATCCCTCACAAAATCCCGCAGCCTAATCAAAACAGGAATCCGGTACGCTTGTAACTTTCCTGCATTGCACTCCGTCGCCACTCGCTGCAAATACGTAGTTTTCCCCGAACCCGGTTTGCCCACCACCATTAGGTTTGTATTCTTCGCCAGCAGCTCTAAGCCTGACACCCGTTGCCGTTCCATGCCCAAGCCAATGCGATCTAAACTGCGATGACTGGGATTGTTGCTAAAATCCTGCCATAAGTCATCTAGTTCCGATTTACGACTACTACTCAGTTCCTCCAGAATATTGACATCCACAAACAAGTCACCCAAAGGCACCCAACGATCAACACCCCAAAGCGGCATGGTGCCGTGCAATCGTTGGATGTCATCGTGAAAGCGCGATCGTACTTGCTGAACTAACGCATCAATGTCATCTTTCTTGCTCTCGGCAGGCAGATCGGAGAGTGAACTCGGTGGTTGACGTTTCTGGCACTTCTCCAAATAACGCCGTAACTGCTTTTCCTTAACAGGGCCAGAATCATTAATTCCAAACTTTTTGTAGATCTCAGTTAGTCGGGTACTAATAACCGTGTCAGTTGTCCCAAGCTTATTCGCGATTTGGACTTTATCTTTATCTTCACCAAATAGCAGCACAAAAACATCTCTCTGCTTATCGGTGAGATTTTTTTCATTACCGATTTCGGTCAAAAAGTCATTAGGAAATGGCATTGCAGGCGAGTCAGTGAAGGCTACAGGCATAGTATAGCTACTTTTTTTCCCTATGTCAGGCTAAATCAGCGCAAGTCAGCTAAGTCAGCTTAACTAACTCTGAAATCCAGTTGCTGCAATGGATTTAAGCATTAAAAAAGGTTCTCCTAATGTCTAAATTCAACAAAAAGAAATGGCTCAAAGTAATCGAGTTTGCGGTGGTTGGCTTTGCAACTTTGTGCGATCCAACTGCAGGCGGATTACTGTTTTTGCTCAAGCTGTGCTTTCAAATCCTGACAGCGTTGCAGAAAGATGAGCCGACTGAAACAGACCAGGGCAAACAGACAAACCCGCGTTTGTGCGATCGCAAGTAATCGTATTAAGGGAGAGCAATCACAGAGCGCTCTCCCTTCGCACCAAATACCTTCTGACTGCCATTACAGTATAATTGGTGAATATGACACAGTAAAAATTGTACAGAAATCATGACTATCGAGCTACAGATTTTTCAAACTGTCCTCAAGATGCCAGAATCTCTCAAACAAGAGATATTGCATTATGCAAAATATCTACTTGAAAAACACGCCAAAACAGAATCATCTCCCGAACAAATTGAACAACCTCATGGTTATGGTAGTTGGGCCGGTCAGATCGTTATGTCTGATGATTTCGATGAACCGCTGGAAGATTTAAAGGAATATATGTAACATGGAATCTCTTTTAGATACTCATGCCTTTCTGTGGTATTTGCTTGGCGATTCCAATCTAGGTAGTAAAGCAAAAGAAGCGATCGATACTAAAACAGATTTATATTTTAGTATTGCCAGCCTGTGGGAAATCTCTATTAAAATTAATGTCGGTAAGCTTCAACTGAATCGACCATTTGAAGACCTACCGAAGGAATTGCAATACATTAACGCTCAAATTCTACCAATTACACTTGAAGACACTGACTTTTACGCAAGCCTTCCTCTGCATCATCGAGATCCCTTCGATCGCATTCTGGTAGCACAGACAATGAATCATTCGCTGGTTTTGATTAGTCGCGATGAGGCTTTTGATGCTTATCCAATTCAGCGAGTTTGGTCATGAAGAAGGCAAAAGTTTTATACTAGCGATCGCCCCTACCTATCTAATTAGTCGCTCCATAAAGCTATCGCTATAAACATACAGAAACCCGGCTGCTTCAAAACACCGGGTTTCTAAATATTGTTTCTGCATTTTCGACTGATTAACTTCCGCTGACGTAAGCCATCACTGGAGAACCTTGCTGCTGCTGCGCGATTTCCAAAAGGCGCTGAATCCGCTCCTCTGTCGGCGGGTGAGTGCGGAAAAGAGACTGCAAACCTTTAGTCGAAAAAGGATTCACAATCAGCAGCGGCGACATCGCAGGATTGCCGTGCATCGGAATTTCATGACCGAGTTTCTCCAATTTTTGCAGCGCGTTTGCTAAACCGATCGGGTTATTGGTAATTTCCACCGCACCGCTGTCGGCTGCAAATTCCCTGGTTCTAGAAATCGCCAATTGAATTACCGTTGCTGATAGCGGTGCTAAAATGATTAAAAATAGCAAACCAAACGGATTCGCGCCTTGTCTGCTATCCCGCGTCACCGGGCCGTAAAGCGCTCCAAAAGTCAGAATTCGCCCGACAAATGTAATTGCACCGGCAATTGTTCCTGCAACTGCTTGAGTGAGGGTGTCGCGGTTGCGGATGTGCGTGAGTTCGTGCGCTATAACGCCTTCCAATTCGTCGCGGGAAAGCAGATTCATGATGCCTTCGGTAACTGCTATTGTCGCGTGTTCCGGGTCTCTTCCTGTGGCGAATGCGTTCGGAGATTGAGTGGGAACTACAAAGATTTTCGGTACGGGAATTTGGGCTTTTTCACTCAGCGATGCTACCATATCGTAGATTTCTGGTGCTTCGCTACGGGCGATGGGGCGAGCGCGGTAAGCCATTAAAGCGGCCGTGTCGGAATAGTACCAAGAGCTAAAACTTGAGAAGGCGGCTAGCGCTAAACCGATGTAAAGTCCTTGCTCGTTGCCGATTAAGTAATAACTTCCTAAAACTAGAAGGCCGCTTAAGAGTCCTAAAAGAGCTGCAGTCCTGAGTTGATTTGTTCCTAGCATGGCGGGTTGAGGGCGATCGATATTTTGATATTTTTGAGCTTGTTATTAGATTTCCATACTTGGGGGCGATCGCGCCTCTATCTGCCGAAATAACTGCTGCCGCCAATAGTAGTATTTCACCTTTTCAGTCAGAAACTGGGAATGCGTCGGGAGACTCTCTCGCCTGCTCTCAAGAGGCCGCATAGCCGCAGGATATGACATTTCCAGCCTGAACCTGGAAACCAGATTAAAAACAAAATAAACGCAGACAATCTTAAATTCATCTGCGTTTATCTGCGTTTATCTGCGGTTGAATTCTCCAACCCTAAACCGCTTGCACTTGCTTTTCCTCAACAGCAACAGGTTGTTGATATACTGTCTGAGACTCATTAGCCAAAAAGTCAGCTAATTGAGCTTCAATTTCATCCCGCACAATTTGACGGTATTCCAGAAAATGCTCGTTGTGAGCGCACACTGTTAAATAGTGATCCCAAACCGCCGGATTCCGCTTGAAAATGCTGAACAAATGATGCCAGAACTTCCAGCGAGTGCTGCGCTTAACTCCTTGCCGCCAAACCACAGTTAACAGTGCTCGCAAATCGATCAAACTCGGAACTCTAGCGGGTATCTTTGCGGTAGGCGCGCCTAACATTAAGAAGTGGCGATACGTCCGGTCTAAATATTTCTCAGCATCGTACACTTCGCAGAATGCCTCGACATATTCGCGGGCAATATCTTCGAGAGGCCGCGTCGGGATAAAGTTCATTAAAGTAGTCTGATTGAGGTTGCCAGATTTGTCGCGCAACCGCCCTTCTTTTGCTAATCTGTGGGACAACGCAGTGTGTGGCAAAGCTTGCAGCATTCCAAAGGTTGTGCTCGGAATGGCTGCTGCTTCGGCAAAGTTGACAATGCGCTGACCTGCACCGGGTTTTTCGCCGTCGAATCCGATGATAAATCCGGCCATTACTCGCAAACCAGTTTTCGCAATCAACTCTACCGATTCTATCAAGGAATTGCGGGTATTTTGGAATTTTTTGGTCATTTGCAAGCTTTCTTCATCAGGGGTTTCAATTCCTAGAAATACTGCATTGAAATTGCAAGCTACCATCATCTCCATCAATTCTTGGTCTTGGGCTAAATCGATGGATGCTTCTGTGTTGAAAGTAAACGGGAATTTGTGTTCTTCTTGCCAGACTTTTAAGTCTTTTAGCAACAGTTTGACACTCCGTTTGTTACCGATAAAGTTGTCGTCTACCATGAACACGCCGCGCCGCCAGCCCAAGTTGTAGAGACAGTCTAATTCTGCTATCAATTGTTGGGGGTTTTTGGTGCGGGGTTTGCGGCCGTAGAGGACGATGATATCGCAGAATTCGCACTGGAAAGGACAGCCTCGGGAAAATTGAATTGACATTGAGTCGTAGGCGTCTAATTCCAGCAAGTCGAAGCGGGGAACTGGGGTTGTGGTAACATCGGGTTTTACGCCGTCCGATCGATACATTCCGCTTTTTTCGCCGCGCCCTATTGCTTCGACAAACATCGGCAAGGTGATTTCGCCTTCGTCGAGAATCAGGTAATCTATGCCCGCTGCTTGAGGTTCTTCGGGTACGGATGTCGGGTAAGGACCGCCACAAGCTACGGATTTACCGCGCCGTTTTGCTTCGCGAATTATGTCTAGCAAATCTTCTTTTTGGACAATCATTGCGGAGAGAATAACGAGCTCTGCCCATTCCCATTCTGCTTCGGTGATTTGTCTGATATTGCGATCGACTAACTTAAATTCCCATTCTTGGGGTAAAATAGCTGCTACCGTTACCAAACCCAGCGGTGGCAGCAGCACTTTACGATCGACTAATTCTAGGATTTTCTCGTAAGACCAAAATGTTTTCGGAAACAGCGGGTAAACTAGAAGAACTCGCATTATATGTTAAACCTCACATCAGTAAACAACTTGCGATCGGGCTGGCGTGTTTGAGAGTTCGATCGACTCTCAAGACTTAATGTTAAGGCTAAAATTACGATCTTGCACTCGATCAAATATCTGGCGAGGGGTTAGACCCCCTAAGACAAAGATCGTCAGCGCAATTTTTAGCTTGCAGTTCCCTGTTAAAGTTTGCAAATGCTGATATCTTATCGTATTTGACCCTTAATTGACGATAATCGCATTTAAAAAGCATGGGATTAAGGCAAAAAAGAACTTGAAACAGTAAATTAGTCGTTTGGTTCGCGCGAATCACCCTACATTACTCGTTTGGTGCACATTCCTTCTTCACGCTTGATCTCTTCCTTCTCGCCTAATTTGAATCTTTGCCGGGAATCCCGCTAGTTCTTAACATATCGGCCACTGTGCCGCAGTAACTCGGCATTCCTATGGTTTCGGGATTCACAAGATTTTGATAGGTAAAATGGCGGTAGCTGATGCAAAATCTATCCCAAGCAGCCACCTGAATTCGGAACAGCCAAATAAAGAAATCTGCCAGCCAAGGTGACAGAGTAATCCGAAAAAATATCTTTTTATTCAAATACTGGCAAGCTTGTTCTACCACTTCGTTAGCTGTAATCGCCGGATTTCCTAGCACAAAATGTCGCGGTTCCTCGGAAGCCGGCGGATGTTCAACTAAATAATTAACTACTTTAGCAATATCTGCGCCGTGGATGAAGTGAAAACTTCCATCTGCCTTAAACCAGCGAATCAAACCAATCCATTTAGCAACAAGTGGCAGACCAGATGACAAGTGAGAAACTGGTTTTTCTGCGTCTCCTCCCAATACTAATGTCGGGTAAAGTGCCGTAATTGGAGGCACATTTGTCAAAGCTGACAGATGCACCATGCAGTTGTATTTTGAACTAATATAATCTGTCCCCAGTTCTCCTGCTTCTTTGAGCAAATTGTTGTCTCGACCGAGAATGCTAGCCGTTGAAAAATAAATTACTTGTTGGCAAGTCTGTGGCGAAAGTAGTTGAATTAGCCGGAGAGTTTTGGTTACGTTAACATCAAAAACTTCTTGAGCTCCTCCCCAAGCAGTAGCGGCTACAATTGCTACATTTATTGTTTGGAGAATTTCGGCGTGTTGATCGATATCTCGCATATCGCCTTTTAATATATGGATGCCGGGGCGGGCTTTCCAGTCAAATTTTAATTTTTCTGGGTTGCGAACTAATAAGTAAAGTTCGTGGTTTGTTTCTTGAATCAAAGTTTCGGCCATGTAGTGACCGATACAGCCACTTGCACCCGTCACAAAAATTTTTTTAGAGTTCATTTTGCCGCAGGGGAAGAGGGTTTTTTGACTTGATGCTGAGGCTAAGATCCCCCCTCGCCCCCCTTCTTAAGGGGGGGACAAGATTATTGTCAAATTCTCACTTCTTAAGGGGGATTTAGGGGGATCTATACTCGGTTATAAGCGAGATTTGTCAGGGGTTGTTACTCGTTACCAGGCTCTGACCTGGTAAGGCATATCAGGAGGCTCTGCCTCCATTTTACGCGAGGCAGAGCCTCTAGATATGGGTTCACCAGGCAGAACCTGGGAACCAGTTAAAACCAGTTCGCAATCAATTTCAAGCAGCAACTGCAAGCAATTTGTCGGCTTGTTTTGCGGTTTCAAAGAAGAAACGCACGTTGTCTTCGGGAGTTCCCGGTAATACGCCGTGTCCCAAATTGAGGATGTGTCCGCGATGACCAGCTTTGCGAATTGTATCAAGAATTCGATCGCGAATAAACGGTTGAGAACCAAACAACACGCCCGGATCGAGATTTCCTTGAACGTTCATATTGGGGCCCAAACGTCGGCGCGCGTCTGCCATATCCACTGTCCAATCGACGCTGATGATATCCGCGCCGGATGTTGTCATGCGTTCGAGGAGGCCCGCACTACCGGTGACTAACAAAATTAGCGGGGTGTCGGGATGGGTTTTTTTGACTTGCTCGAACACCTGTTTCTGGTAGGGTAAAGCGAAAGTGTCGTAGTCCTGCGGGGACAGTTGGCCGGCCCAGGAGTCGAACATTTGCACTACTTGCGCGCCGCAGTCGATTTGATAGCGCACGTAAACGGCGATCGCATCTGCGAATTTCGACAGCAACTGATGCAGTAAAGTTGGATCGGAAAATGCCATGTTTTTGATGATGGCATAATCCTTAGAACCTTTGCCCTCAACCGCATAGGCCGCCAGCGTCCACGGCGCGCCCACAAAGCCGAGCACGGTGGATTTGTTGCCGACTTCCTGGCGCAGGGATTTCAGGATAGTTTTGATAAACGGCAAGCTTTCTTCCGGGTTCAGCGGTTGCAGGTTGTCGATTTGCTGCTGAGTGCGAATGGGTGAGTGGATAATCGGGCCTTTGCCTTCGGCGATGTCCATGTCGATGCCCAAACCGGGCATGGGGGTGACAATATCGGAAAACAGAATTACGCCGTCGGGTTGAAATGCGCGCCACGGCTGGAGGGAAACTTCGATCGCAACTTCGGGAATTTCGGAACGTTCGCGAAACGAGGGATACTTTTCTCGCAAATCTCGATAAGCCTTCATGTAGCGGCCGGCTTGACGCATCATCCACACGGGCGGGCGGTCTAGGGTTTCGCCGCGGGCTGCCCGCAACAACAAGGGAACTTCATTTAATGCTGACATCTTAACTTTTCTCTGATTTAGGTATTTTAATGCCTTTGGTAGCTTACCACTGTGCGATCGTCCTTTTTGACAAAAAATTCATCTGTCAGCGGGGAGGGAGATCAGGGGAGTGGCTGAGTTCGATAGCAACCTTCTGGCACGGTCAAGGAATTCTTAATAGCTGAAACTCTTGTTAATAGGGAATTTTCACATCCACCCTTCTGCTACAATGACAATGCAAACTAACAGAAGCCGCGACCGCGACCTCAAGCAGACGAAGCATCTAGCACTGGCGCAGCAGCAAAGCGCCCAAAATCAGCACGGCGAGATAAAAATATGTTTTTTGACAATTGGTTTGAAATAATTCGGATTTTGACGATCGGCGTTTCCGCTTACGCCGCGCTGATTTTTTTGCTGCTAGTTTCCGGCAAGCGAACTCTGTCGAAGTGGAATGCCTTCGATTTCATCGTTACCATCGCGCTTGGTTCGACGCTGGCGACTGTCATCATGTCAAAAGACGTTTCGTTGGTCGAGGGCGTTTTCGGACTCGGCTTACTCATCGGGCTGCAATTCATCGTCACGTGGCTTGCGGTGCGGGTAAAGTGGGTAAAAAATCTCATCAAAGCCGAACCTACTATGCTGCTCAGCCAAGGCCAATTTCTGCCTGTGGCGATGCGGCAGCAGCGCGTGGGTGAATCGGAAATTCGGGCGGCGATTCGGGGGACGGGCAGCGCGTCGATCGAAGAAATCGAAGCAGTCGTGCTAGAAACCGACGGCAGCATGAGCGTTATCAAAAAATCTCCGAACAATTCGCGATCGGCTCTCCAAGATGTAGCTTAGGAATGAAAAATCGCTGGAACGACGGTATTTCATCGATGCCCTCGCAGCATTGCTGGGCAAGGGTTTCAGCGATTTTTTTTTTCGGGGTTGAAGGAGTTTTGACGGATATTTTGGGAACCCTCGCAAATGGTCTCTGGACATCTTGCGCTGTATAGGGTGTCTGATGGAGGTCTCCCCACTCGCTGGGGAAACTAATTTAATGGAAACTAACAGCACAGTATCTTCTCCAAAAAGATTGAGAGCTTCACTCCCCACTCGCTGGGGAAACTAATTGAATGGAAACTGACTGCTTCCATTGTAGAAGCATCGAAATTATCACTCCCCACTCGCTGGGGAAACTAATTGAATGGAAACCACCTCATGGAGCGTGGTATAGGTGTTACTCTACAGACTCCCCACTCGCTGGGGAAACTAATTGAATGGAAACATTATCTACTTACAGTGATGGCTGTTGGGGAACCACCTACACTTAACCAACCCATGAGACTTCCTTTCGATGAAGGAGGGGAAGTGTTCATTTCCTGCTACATTTAAATTGATATTCAGGCGTACCTTTAACCAGTACGCAAGGTACAAGCCAAGGATTATACCTACAAACAAACCTAAGCACTTGACTACCATATCATCTCCTTGTTCACCAGGATAGTGCTAACAGGATTGATGCCTCTGGACATGATCCAGAGGCACCACGAACATACTCTCCACTCGCTGAGGAAACTAATTGAATGGACACTAGCGAGGCAAAGAAACCCGATTTCTACCAAGAAACCGGGTTGATGAACCCGCGCTATAGTCCAAAATATAGAACCGATGAAGCACAAATCCTGCGATTGCTTCGTTCCTCGCAATGACAAGAAACAGTCTTCGCAATGACAAGAAATAGTCCTCGCATTGAGAAGAAACAACTTACCTAGTCACGCAGACTCCGCCCACCACTACCCGACATTGATCTGGGCCCGCATCGAATCTATTATCATTCCGCCTCGCCGAATCTAAATCTCTAGTCCGCGAATTGTAGTAATAATCTCCCGCCGGAAACCTTCTAGTCGGGACAGCGCAGTAAGTCGAGTCTTGATTTCCATCGTCAAACCTTACTCTCACCATAGAACGTCTCTCGCGACAATCAACAGACCGCAAGTCAAAATCATCTTGCAGAAGCTGTGCTCTGTCATATTGACCGTCATTTCGATCGTTATCTCGCCTCGTATACCAATCGTCCCGCGAATTGCGAGATCGTCTGTCGCCCCCATCAATTCCCGAAACTTCCAGCGTGTAGCTACCGCCCCTGGCAGCATCTTTTGCTAACACTAACAGTTTATAATCGCCACTACGGGGAATTTGATAATTAAAAGAGCGGTCTTGCGTAAAAGCGACTTGTTTGTTGTTCCCGTAAAACAGCACCATCACGGGAGTAAAACCGCGACTTCTATCTGTATCTAAAAACACTTCAATGTTATCGCCTTCCCGAGCGTTGAATGTGTATTCTTGGCCACGCAATTCTTCCGTCGGAGAGCCGGGTGTCCACATATTCCGAAAACGGTAGATCGGAGAAGTACGGCGAATTACTCCGTCAATGCGATCGTTATTCTGTATCTGTTCGCCAACTGCACTAGACGAAATGCCAGTGAGTGCCAATCCTGCAACTAGCACAGCGGCAGCAATACTGTTTAACAAGTTGTGAGTTCTCATATCAACCTCTCGAAAATTTTAAAATCTTTTTGCTTTTTTTGTGCCGACATTTGCATACACAATCCATTTTAAATGTAATTTCTGCCAACCGTGTCAACCTCACCCAACCCGGCTATTTAGCTGGTGCAAAATCTCATGTTAAAGTTATAGACGTTGATCCCTAATCTAAAGTTGCGATCGATCGCCACAAATCAGCAACCCCGATTCAGCGTCGAGACTCGCCATAATTCCCATCGGTAAAGCAGCGTTAACTCCCTCGTGCCCGAAGGGCAAATCCGAGACAATCGGAATATTCAAATCCCCCAGCCGATCGCGCAAAACCTCTTCAATGCTAAAACTGGGAATACTCGGCTCAATCTCGCAGCGACTGAAGCGCCCCAAAGCAATGCCCCGCACCCCAGCGAAAGCTCCCGCCATCCGCCACAAAGTCAACATTCGATCGACCCTGTAAGGAGCCTCGGAAACATCCTCAAATGCGAGAATAACCCCGGTCAAATCCGGTTGATACGGGGTTCCGAGCAAATGAGAAGCAACCGTCAGATTCGCCGGAAACAGCCGCCCGGTAGCTTTTCCGCTGCCCCATCCTTTACCTTGCAAAGATTGTAAGGGACGACCTTCTATGCAGTCAAAAAGTCGATCGACAGACCAATCCGGTTCATCCGCCAAAGTTGTCAGCATCGGCCCGTGAACGCCCCAAACACCCAATTTAGCCTGATTCCACAGCAAAGCAGTAATATCTGAAAAGCCGATTAACCATTTCGGCGAATGGGAATCAGGAGTTGGAAATTGGGAATTTTCCGCCTTTCCCACATTTCCTTTTTCCAAAAGTCGAGTGCTGCCGAAACCGCCACGAACACACAGAATACCGCGACAATCCGGGTCATTGAGGGCCTCTGCTAGCTGTCGGACGCGGTTTTCATCGGAACCTGCCAAATAGCCCCAGCGATCGTCAAAACCCGGTGTTAATTCAACTCGATAGCCGCGAGATTTCCAAATTTCTACACCCTTTTCAAAGTTGGTTGATTCTCGCAAAGTGCCACTAGGGGCAATTACTTTGAGCAAATCTCCTGGTTGCAGAAATTTTAGGTCAGTCATTTGTTATTAGTTATTAGTTATTAGTTATTAGTTATATCGTGTTTGGTGAATCGAGCGTAATTCTATAGGGGCGGGTTTTACAGACAATTTATGACTAAAACAGACTATCTCGAAAACCCGCCCCCACCCACCCATAAACACAAACCTACATTTTCGGATTCGATGCAAATTTCAGGTTGATTTGGGTTATCGGTTGTGGCGGGGCGGGTTTATCTAGATTGTTGATTATCGTTAGATATTGTCTGTAAAACCCGCCCCTACCGGATCTGGTTGATTATTGATTTAGGAGTGAGTTTTTGAGATTATTTGTTAATGATTGCTACGGCAAAGTTAGAATTTCTACCCCAGAATCAGTCACAGCCAGAGTGTGCTCGAATTGAGCCGAAAGCTTTCCATCCTTAGTGATAGATGTCCAACCATCGGCGAGAATTTCCACTTCCCAAGTACCCTCATTAATCATCGGCTCGATCGTAAAAACCATGCCTTGTCTGAGCTTCTTTCCCGTGCCCCGCTTGCCGTAGTGCAGAATTTCCGGTTCAGTGTGAAAGACTCGGTGAATCCCGTGTCCCGCAAAATTTCGCACTACCGAAAAGCCCTGTGCTTCAGCATATTCTTGAATCGCTGCACCGATGTCACCGGTACGAGCACCCGGTTTGACTTCCGCAATTCCTCTTCTTAAACATTCCTCGGTTACTTCAACTAACTTTTTCGCTACCGGTGAAGGTTTCCCGACAAAAAAAGTCTTGGAAGTATCGCCATGATAACCATCAACTAAAGGCGTTACATCAATATTAATAATATCCCCTTCTTTAAGAATTTGTTTCGCATTGGGGATGCCGTGACAGACTACTTCATTGACGCTTGCACACAGAGATTTGGGAAATCCTTTATAGCCTAGCGGAGCGCTTTTGGCTCCATGTGCCAAAGTCCAACGTTCGGCTTCGTCGTTAATTTCTAAAGTGCTTACACCCGGTTTAACCATTGGTTCGAGATGTAGCAGAAGTTCGGCAGCTAAACGGCCTGCTTGGCGCATTTTTTCGATTTCTCTACTGGATAAAAGCACTAAACGTTCGGTTGCCATAGTTTTTTTCTGTTTCCTTTTTTTCTGGTCGCTTAAGAGTTTATTTAACTCAATTTGAGAATAGATTTGAACCAGTGTTCACAACGATCGCCCAAAGCTGCTAAAGAATATTCTACCTCTGCTTGTCGCCTGCAAGCGCTGCGGTCAATTTGGTCTAAGCGGGCGATCGCACCTACCAACCCATTTACACTATCAGGAGCCACTAAAAAGCCCGTCAGTCCGTCTCTAACAATTTCCGCCGGCCCCCCGCGCTCGTAAGCAATCACAGGCACACCGCACGCTAAAGCCTCGATCGCGACATTTCCGAAAGCTTCCACCCAACGTGGTGTCATCAACAATGCTTGACACTCTCGGACTTGCTCTTGCATTTGAGTTGTTGTCAGAAACCCTAAATATTCTACCGGAGCATCCGGGTAATCAGCACAAATTTTTTGCCAATAATCCTCATCTTGCATTTTGCCCATAATTTTCAGGGGAATGCCTGTAATTTTCGCTGCTGCTACTGCATCTTCTAAGCCTTTTTCCGGGGCGATGCGGCCTAGCCAAGCTAATTTAGACTGCGGTTTGTCGCAAAATTTGTACAGGGATAAATCTATGCCATTTCCCAACAACTGACATTCATCGGCAAAGGCGAATGTTTTGGCTTGAGAAGCGGTGTGAACTCCGATCGTACCAGGAAACTTGAGGGCGGTTTGTCCGGCGATGCGATCGAGGGCTGCAGAAAGGGATCCCATGCTGATCAAATGTGCGATCGGAGTCCTAAAAAATGGTGTCAAATAAAACGGCAGCCAATCGTAGGCAAAATTAACAATGACATCCCATTCATCCTGAACTTGGCGAGCATATTCCCACATATTCGCCAGCACCGAATCTGCGGGCATCACAATAGGATCATTGTAATCTTGTGTTTGGGCGGTTACTTGCAAATCGCCCATTATTTCGATTACAGGAATTGATTCTAAGACTGAACCTATCGGCCCTACCACTGCTATTTTATGACCTCGGCGGTGCAATTCTTTAGCGATGTTAAGGACTGTAAGTTCGACTCCGCCGCCCAAACCCGAACCGAGTTGACCGACCGAAGTTGAGAGCAACAATATTTTCAAATAGTTAGTAGTCATTAGTCATTAGTCATTAGTCACTAATTCTAACATAATCTAACTTATAAATTCTCCCCTCTAAAATCTAAAACTAAAATAACTTTAAAATTGCTAAACTTATCAATCCATCCCAGAACGCGGACGGAGGCGGTTCAACTGATTGATTGCCCAGCGAGCAGTTTCCTGAACTTCTGGATCGGGATCGTCCGTCGCACGGTGCAACAAGTAACTGATTTGATTCACCAATTCGTAAACCCGCGTTAAGTCGCGAATTGCATTTTTACGCACTTCGGGATTTTCATTTTGCAGGGAAATTGACCAGGCATTATTCATGGGTTTGAGCGTGCGAATGCCAATTTCCGAGAGACTTGCCAAAATTAAACTGTACTGCTTCGAGTCGGAATTTGGTAGCAAATCGAGCAACGGCTCAACTGCTCTGGAATCTCCCCGCTGGCCTAGTTCCCAAATTGCTTTGCCCCTCTTTGCGGGATTTAGCTGCTGCAAATCTTCAATCAGTGCTTCAATAATATCAACTTTAGGTCTACCATCCGTTTCGGGAAGGGCAATACCTTTCTTCTTCGCTAGGGAATCGCCTTGATTAGTTGTTTCGGGAATGTTGAAACCTGTATTGCTGTACCCATTGCTGTGAGTTTCCAAGGGCGAGGTGTCGGAATTAATTTGATCGCCCTCGACTGCTGCATCCTCGGATTCTGGTTCCCCGGATTCCTTGCTAAAAGGTCGATCGCTGCTGTCGAGACTGTTGTCTTTTGGCAAATCCAAAGGGTAAGGAAAGGCTGACAGCGGTTTTGATAGCCCAAAAGAACCCTCTTGCTGTGTAATTGCGTGCGAGTTTGTAGGAGAATCGGGATTAGTAAATTGAGAGTTTTTTTGGTTGTGGCGCTCTAATCTTCCCCGTCTTCGCTTAGGATAATTTGACTCGTCACTGCTAACTAATTTGAGCATGATAAATACTGCCGCTGCCGTAACGACAACTGCTGCCAAACCCAACATTAAGAACCCCCGCTGACGAGACAAGATGACGATCAAATTGGATACCGATTTCGGGATCTTAGAATTAGATTTGGACGTTTTGGACGGCTGAGATTTGTTTTTATCGGCCGCTGGAGACGGTTTTGGAGGCTTGGAATCCTGGCGATCGTCCGGGGGAGAGTTTGCCTGAGCAATTTCTTGGGAAACAGCACGCGCAGAGGCATTGAGTACCTGGTGCCCTCCGTCGGCACTTGGACTGAACACAGCGCCCAGACAGGCAATGCAGGTGAACAAACATACACAGGAGCGGTAATGCGCCATAAGACTCAATCCGGGTTTTGAGAGGCAACGCCGCATGACGAGCTTTAGTTTAACCTTGAGTTAGCTCGATCCTAGCTGCTATGGGCTTAACTAACTTACAAATACCACCAGACTAGCGAAAAACCCTGGTTTGAGAGGGCACTGAGCCAGATCTTATAAGCACAATTGTGTCATTGACGTGCAACTCCTTTAAATAATTAGTTTAAAACGAACCACTACATCGGCGGCTACGACTTTAGCAGCGGCATCCCGAAAGTTGATTGCAGCTCATCTCACCTACGTGCAGTGTGCAATGCAGGCCCCGCAGCACTGCGCTGGGGGGGCGCTAGCAGACGATCGTGGCTAGCTGTCGATTTCTTACTAATAGCGTGGCATGACCAAAAGTTTAACAAGCTTCCGAGCCTGCAGGTGGATCGTTTTTGTGTGAATTTGGGCCCAAGTGGGACAGGGGAATTGGCACTGGTAACGAGAAACTCGGTTTTTTCGTTAATTCTTCACTGCTAAACCGCATATTTTCCGTACATTCCAGGATGCACTCTCGACGCTCACAAACCAGTTTTATTTACCAAAAATGCTGTAAGAAAGAGAGCGCTGATTTGACCGATGTTAATTTGAAGGGGACAATTATGCCGGATAGAAGTGTTTGGGCGATCGACTAAGATAACCGTTAGGAAATATTGTAGTCAGTTAGCAAGCGCCAAAAATCATACTATCTTGTAAAAGTAGGGTCAGATTTAGTTAGGAGCTATAGTGAGAGCGAGTAGACCCTTTCACGCAGGCGCCCTCTGTCAACGTTCTGTTTATTTGTACCCACTTACTTAAGTTAAATCAATCGGTATTTAATGCTGTGCCGCCAAATTTGATATAAGATCGAGCTAAATTTCTAGTGTGAGAGTAGAGGCGTTTGTGAGCCAACAAGATATTTTAAATTTAGCAAAAGAAGGCGATGCCAGGGCGATCGCATTTCTGATCAGCCAAGCACTCCAAAGCTTCGGCGTCACGGCTAAAGCCAGCCGGGAAAATGACACCCTGCACCTGCTGCTGGAAGCAGAACATTTGCCTGCAGAAGAAGCCTGTCTCCGAGTCGCAGTCAAAGGGTTGCAGCGGCTGCAACCAAATAACCTTTACTCAGTGACAGTCTACGGGCGGCGCGGCGGCGAGCAATTGCCCGCTTGGACTCAGACGGTAGAATTAAAAAAACGCTTGACTTCCGCACCCGTGAGTGCATTAGTTGCCGTGAATGCAGCAGTAGCTGCGAGTGCAGCAGTAGCCGCTAGTGTAGCCGCTTCTCCGATTCCTGTGACTTTGCCCAAGCTAGAAAAACCTCAAAATGTCACAACTACGACCACTCAAACATTAGAAAAATCTCCGCCCCAACCCCTTAAAATCCCAACTCGAAAACCCCCAACCCAAAGGCAGCAAAAGCCATCACCGCAGCCAGAATTAGCAGGCACTAAAACTAAAAAATCAGGGGTGTCAGTTGGTGCTGTGAGTCTAATTCTCGTGCCGATATCCGGCTTTGTTCTGGCTTCTCAACTTTACAAATCCTCAACCACCGCTACTAATAACCCTCTAACGTCAAAGCCTGCGGTACAAGAAGTGAGAGCGACACCAGCACCAGCAGCCTCAGCCAAACCCCTTCCACCTCCAAAACCGCCCTCCCCTGCAGCCAAAAAACCTGCCATTTTGCCCGCCACTGTCAGCATCAAAGCAGTTGGTGACATGATCCCCGGCACAAATTATCCCTACAACAAACTGCCGGCAAAAAAAGAGCTTTTATTGGCGTCCGTAAAACCGTACCTCCAAGGAGCTGATATTCTGTTTGGCAATTTTGAAAGCACGATGACCGATTATCCTTACAGTTCCAAAGCAGGCGGCGGACGACTGCTGTTTGCCTTTCGGACGCCTCCGAGTTATGCCAAAATTTTCAAAGATGTTGGTTTTGATATTTTGAGTATTGCCAACAATCACTCTTACGATTTTAACGAGCAAGGATTTAAGGACACGATTAAAAACATCGACAGCAACGGCATGAAGGCTGTTGGCAAAAGAGATCAAATTGTTTATCAAAATGTCAAGGGTGTGAATTTTGCCTTTATCGGTTTCAGCAACTACGGCGAAGTTCACAATTCCTTGCTGGAACTGAAAGCGGGAGCAGAAGTTGTCAAAAAAGCCAAGCAAAACGCTGATATTGTAGTGATATCAGTTCATGCTGGATCTGAAGGAACGGGAGCTCTGAATGTGAGAAATAAAACTGAGTTCTTTTACGGAGAAAACCGGGGAAATATGGTTTTGTTTTCGCGGACGATGATTGATGCGGGAGCAGACTTGATTTTGGGACATGGCCCGCACGTTCCCCGAGCGATGGAACTTTATAAAGGGAAATTGATTGCTTATTCCCTAGGCAATTTTTTGGGTTATCGCACTTTGTCCTCAGCAGGAGTACTCGGTCAATCTCTAATTTTGGATGTGAAAATGACTCCGCAAGGGGATTTTGTTTCTGGTAAGATTATCCCCGTCCAACTTGACGGGCGAGGTGTTCCGGCTGTTGATAACAAATTTAGGAGTGTGGGGTTGATTAACCGTTTGACAAAGAGCGATTTTCCCAATAGCGGTTTGACAATTGATGACAAGGGGCAAATTTTGAAAAAGAGTAAGTAGTCAGTAGTCATTAGTCATTAGTCATTAGTCATTAGTCAGTAGTCAGTTGGTAGCGGGCACTCACAGGCACCACCCCTACCTACTGCCTACTGACTGCTCATTTCTTTCAAAGCTTCTTTCATTTCGTCTGCTGTCGTCGTTGCCGTACCGAATTGACGCACGACAATACTAGCCGCCAAATTTCCCAAAACTGCCGCTTCCCAACCAGATGCACCGACGCACAAAGCTAAAGTCATTGCTGCTACAACTGTATCTCCAGCACCGGTTACGTCGAATACATCAGTCTTGTTAAAAGGGGGAATGTCCCAACTTTGAAGGGCAAATTCCCCCTTTTCACAAATGGATGTTGGAGGGGGTGAATTTTTGATTTCTTCGCCGTTGGCCCTTTCAAACAAAGTCATCCCTTCTTCGCCGCGAGTAATCAGGATTTTTTGAGCTTGAGTTAAGTTCAATAAATCGCGTCCTGCTTGCATTAAAGTTTGAGGGTTTTTGATAGCATATCCGACGGCTTGCTCGGCTTCTGGCAAGTTCGGAGTAAATAACATTGCTCCAGAATATCGCTGCAAATTTATTTGAGCGTCTACAATTGTTTTGCCGGGAACCACTGCCGATTCGATCGCCAAATTCGTCCAAACTCCGTCGCCGTAGTCGGAACAAACCACTGCATCTACTGTCGGTATTTGCTGCCGGATGTAGTCTGCCAATTGCAACTGCAAATCTAAATCCGGCAACTCGTCCGATTTGCGATCGACTCGGACAATCTGCTGAGTCACTGACTGCCGCGCGTGCCCGGAAATTCGAGTTTTGGTGACAGTTGGACGCTGCGAATCGATTAAAATCCCACCCGTATCAATTCCCGCCGCCTCAAAAATACCGCACAAAGCCTTTCCCTGGTCGTCTTTTCCCACCAAACCAGCAACTTTTACTTTGCCTCCCAGTTTGGCTAAATTATAGACAGCATTTGCGCCACCTCCTGGTACTTGCTGAGTATTTTCGTAGCGCAAAATCAACACAGGTGCTTCGCGGGAAATTCGCTCTACTTGTCCGGTAAGAAACTCGTCCAAGGTCAAATCTCCGATCGCTAATACCTGCGCTTGATCGAAGCAGTCTAATCTTTTCAATAATTGCTCTGTGGAGGCACGCAGTTGAGGCAAAAAATCGGAATAGTCGTTAGTCATTAACCAAAAAAATGAGACTGAGGAGTTGATAATTGAGTGTGGAACGAGCGGGAATTAAAAATCCTAATATAAATTAATAATTAATTTCCTCCCTTGTTTTATTTTTAACTTTTAATTGATTTTCTCACTGGGATTTTGAGAAACCAGTTGCAGGCTGTTGGCGATCGCACTCGCTCAAACAATTTGGCAAAAAAATGCAGATAAAATCGCAGCCATTGAGATTCAACTGAAAGTTTCACGGTGTGGAAGTTTCCTTCTACATAAGTGCCTTCAAAAAACAGCAGAATTATTTCAATTTCTGCTTGATGATCGTAATCACCTGACTCATTTGTTTTTTGAGTGCATCAATTTCCGCTTGCATTTTCGCCATTTTCACAGTCATCGCCTGAATTTCGGCGGCGCCCGCTCCAGAGCTGGGTGCAGCGGCGGCGGCTGGGGCTTCCGGCACTGGTTTCTTTTTGGCCAGTACCATCGCCGATTTGATTGCCTCGGTTAGCTGCTTCTTTTCAAACGGTTTGGCGATGAATGCAAAAAAATGCTTCTCAAAGGGTTTCGGAATTTTTTCCATCACCTCTTCTTCGCGGCCCGACATGATCACCAAAGGTATCTTAGAAAGCTCAGGATGGGCTTGCACTTTTTGATACACTTCCCAACCGCTGACTTTGGGCAGTAGGAAATCTAACATAATTAGATTTGGCCGGGCTTGACGGATCAGTTTGAGTCCCTCTTCGCCGTCTTTTGCTTCTAGAACTTCAAAGTTACCCTGCGGCAACATCTCTCGGACTCGGACGCGGATGACTTTACTGTCATCGATTACCAAGATTTTTTGACCAGCCACGACTGACTCCTTCAGTAATGAATGAGTGATGATTTGCAACCTTCAGTATATCCCTAACAGAATTCTACCCATAATTCTGGGCGAGTTTAGTTTTGTTGCACGTCGGCGCGATTCTGATTTCGGGTGGTACTCCTACAAGTTCAGGGGCTTTGATTTCGGATACGATCGAATATATTAACTCAATCGCCACTTAATTTTATGTCGCCCCAAACTCCTAAAACTCCTACTGTCAAAGCAGTTGCCGCCCAAATGCGGGGTGAAATCGAGGCGATGCCGGAGTGGTTGCGTAGGCCCGTTGGCAAAGCTAGCGAACTTTCCCAAGTGCAAAAAATTATCAAACAGCGGCAAATTCACACGATTTGTGAGGAGGGGAGATGTCCCAACCGGGGCGAGTGCTACGCGCAAAAAACGGCGACTTTTTTGTTGATGGGGCCGACTTGCACCCGCGCTTGTGCTTTTTGTCAAGTAGATAAAGGTCATTCTCCGATGCCCCTAGACCCGGAGGAACCGCAAAAGGTGGCCGAGGCTGTGCAGTTGTTGGGTTTGCGGTATGCGGTGCTGACTTCGGTGGCGAGGGATGATTTGCCGGATGGGGGTGCTGGTTGGTTTGCGAGGACGATCGCCCAAATCCGCATTCTCAACCCGCATACTGAAGTTGAGGTACTGACGCCGGATTTTTGGGGGGGAATGGGGAGGAATTCAGAGGGGGAGAATTCCTGCCTTGATGAGTTGCAGCGACAGCGAATTCGCACGGTGGTGGAGGCTAAACCGGCTTGTTACAACCACAATATTGAGACGGTGCGGCGGTTGCAAGGGCCGGTGCGGAGGGGAGCTAAGTACGATCTCTCGATCGACGTTCTGCGTATTGTTAAGCAATATAACCCAACTATTCCCACCAAATCCGGTTTGATGTTGGGGCACGGGGAAACCGAAGCCGAGATAGTCGAAGCGATGATTGATTTGCGGGATGCCAAGTGCGATCGGCTCACCCTCGGTCAATACATGAGACCATCTCTAGAGCACCTCCCAGTGCGTAAATACTGGACGCCGACCGAATTTGACCGTTTCGGGTCGATCGCCCGGGAGATGGGGTTTGAGCGCGTGCGATCGGGGCCTCTCGTCCGCAGTTCCTACCACGCCGGAGAGAGCGATTGAAACTAATTTGAATTCAACTCGGTATAAACTCCTTGTTACAAAAAATAACTCTAGAGGATTGTGCATAAGTGCGACGCTCTCTGCTATTTGTAAATACAGTGACATTATGAATTAGGAGCTTTACCTATGCCAGAGATAGCCAAGAACCAATTAAAATCCGAGTCCGTGATGAAAACGGGCAAATTCCCTTACACCTTTCGCGCAGGCTGGTTTCTGTTGCTGTTAGCTATCAATTTTTTGGTTGCAGCCTATTATTTCCATATCATTGAATAGTTCTGCCAGTTAACTTTTAGCAGACCCTGCTGTTCTCGACCTCAACGTCGGAGAGTGGGAGAGTGGGAGAGGGGGAGAGTTTTGAGTTTTGAGTTGGCGAGAATATGACTTCATCCTTCTAACTAATGACTACTGACTTCTTCCCTCTTCCCTCTTCCCTCTTCCTTCTGGCTAATGACTAATGACTAATGACTTCTCTAGCGATTTCTCGACGCTTCTAGCTTTGACAACCGCTCTTGAATTTTAATAACATCTTGCTTAGTTTCAATTGCCAAAGTTGCTAAATTGTCAAACATCGGGTCTCCCGACAGCGGTCTAGGATTTGTGCGACCCGAACCTGAAGGGGAAGGAGACTGAGGCCGGTTAACTCTAGAACCTTGGTTCTGCAAGCTGTAGATTTGTCCCCTGAGTTCAGAAATTTGCCTTTCTAATTGAGTAATGCGAAACTCTAATTGACTTGTGGATTGAGCGGGCGTGACAATTGGCGCAACAGCAATTGCTAAGACGCAAGCCAGACATAAAAGACAAATTGTTAGGGCGCGATGGCGAATATTTTTCGGCATAGCTTTAATAATTTAAATTATACCTGTTCTACGATAACAAATCGCCGAGATTTTTTGCCTCTATCAGAAGTAGGTCTTATGGCAACTAGGAAGGTAGCTATTTTAATGTTCGATGATGTCGAGGTACTGGACTTTGCAGGCCCTTTTGAAGTGTTTTCGGTGACATCAGAATTAAGTAAGGGCGATTCCCTTCGGGATAGCTTCGCTTCACGACCTTTTGCAGTCTCTACCGTAGCCGAACATCCCGGTGCTGTCAACACCCGCAATGGTTTGAGCGTAAATCCCGACTGCACCATTTCCGATTGTCCGCCACCGGATATTTTAATTGTACCGGGAGGCCAAGGTACTAGAAAGTTAATCGATAATTCAGCAGTTATTGATTGGATAAAAGATTGTGCGCGAACAGCAGAATTAGTGCTTTCCGTCTGTACGGGTTCGCTGCTTTTGGCAAAAGCTGGCTTGTTGGAAGGTTTGGCCGCAACTACCCACCATCAAGCATTGGATTTATTGAAAAAATTAGCGCCCAACACAACTATTATCGAAAATCAGCGATTTGTAGATAACGGCAAAATCATCACTTCTGGGGGAATTGCTGCGGGAATTGATATGTCTTTGCACGTTGTCGGCAAACTTTTGGGTACAGCACAAGCTGAACAAACAGCAAATCACATGGAATATAAAATTGGGAATCGGTAATGGTGAATCTAGTTAATTGCACATTTTATTTGTACGGACACGGCATGAACCCTTAGTGTCAATTTAAGTTTCAAATCCTTTGTATCTCTCGTTTATAGCCGAAATTAGATCCCCCTAAATCCCCCTTAAGAAGGGGGACTTTGACGCTCTTTTTCCCCCCTTCTTAAGGGGGTTAGGGGGGATCGAGAGGCTTATTAGATGGACAAAAGACTGGTAAATTTGGACGTTAACTTAACACCAATGGGCATTGCCGTGTCCATACCCCTAGCTAATCAAGCATCTTCGCCCCAAACTTTTAGTTGTAAATAAACTAATAGCAAAGCTATAGCCATCAGGAAAGTTGCCGCTGCGGCTGCATAGCCAAAATCAAATTGCGAAAAAGCTTGCTCGTAAATATAATAAACTAGCAAATTAGTAGAGTTCAAAGGGCCGCCGCCGGTGATGACGTAAACTTGCTCGAAACTCCGCAGGGTAAAAATAGCAGTAGTAACAGTAGCAAATACTAAAGTCGGCCGCAAACCTGGTAAAGTTATGTACAAAAATTGCTGCCAAGCATTAGCTCCATCCAATTCTGCGGCTTCGTAACGATTTACCGGAATTGCTTGCAATCCTGCTAAAAATACTACCATATTAAAGCCTAATTGTTTCCAAACACTGAGCAGAATTATCACAGGCATTGCCCAAACTGTGCTGCTAAGCCAAGGAATTGGATTTAAGCCGATCGCCATTAACAGACTATTCACCGGGCCTTCGGTTTGAAACAACCACCGCCAACCCAAGCCAACTGCAACTAAAGAGGTAATCGAAGGAATAAAATAAGCGGTGCGGAGAGCTCCTCGCCAAGCAAACGAGCGATTTAGCAAAACTGCCAAACCCAAAGGAATCACTAAACTGGGAATGACTGTCGCAGTAGTAAAATAGAGCGTATTTTGGATAATTTGCCAGAAATCCGGGTTTGTGACTAGACGCCAGTAGTTGTTGAAGCCAATCCAACGCACTCCCGACTGGGTAAAGCTGCCGCTGGTAAAGCTGAGGTAAAATAAATAGGCGATCGGCCAAATCAAAAAAGTACCCAGAAACAGCAAAGCTGGGGCCAGGAAAGTCCAAGCTGCGATCGCATCATTATCCAACCAGTTAAAACGCCCAAATTTTATCTGAACCATTGGCTTGTAAATTTTAGCTTTTAGTTTTAAATGGTATCACAATATAGGTCAATGTCAAAATGAACCTTCTCGATATATTAGCTCATTTACCCACTATAGAAACTGAAAGGCTCCTGCTCAGAAAAATTACTTTAGACGATGCAAGCGATATGTTTGAGTATGCCTCAAATCCCGAAGTATCACAATACACAATGTGGTCAACTCACACCTCGATCGAAGACACTAAATACTTTCTCAGGTCACTTACTAAAATGTACAAAAGACGAGAGCTTGTAGATTGGGGAATCGTTCATAAAACCGAGAAAAAGTTTATCGGAACTTGCGGATTTGTGGAATGGAGCATGACGCACAGCCGCGCGGAAATTGGCTACGCACTTTCTAGGAGGTATTGGGGCGAAGGATACATGAGCGAGGCTGTTAATGCAGTTATTGAATTCGGCTTTCGGGAGATGTTGCTGAATCGAATTATGGCTCGATGTGAAGTTAACAATATTGCTTCCGCGCGGGTGATGGAAAAAGTGGGGATGCAAAGGGAAGGGATATTGCGACAGCACCTATTTGTGAAAGACAGATATTGGGATCTAAAAATTTATTCGCTTCTCAGGGAAGAGTTTTTTGAGAATATTGTAGAATAGAATTGAATCAGTAAGTGACAAAATAAAATATACTTAGGACTTACGCAATATCTCCATGTAGAGTGCGCCGAAGCACACCTTACCCTTTACCTGTATTGTAGAAGACGAGTGAATAGTTATTATCTTTATGACAAGCGAATTTCTTCATGTGGTACCCGCCACGTGATTTATCCGTGGAATCAATCCAAAATCTAAAATCTAAAATCCTCACGCCCCGAATTTATCTCGCGCAAGTCAATCCAAAATCTAAAATCTAAAATCTAAAATCGAATGACCGCTAATCCAGTATCTGTTAATTCCAATGCCTGCCTGATTTCTCCTGAGATTGGCAAAAGTTCTATCGATCCGGCTCATCCTCCATTAAAATTAGGAGTTTTAGCATCAGGAAGCGGCAGCAATTTCGAGGTAATTGCCCAAGCCATCCAAAACCAACAACTCAACGCTAAAATCCCAGTATTAATTTACAATAACCCCGAAGCCAAAGCGGCAGCCAGAGCCGAAAAATACGGCATTCCCTCGATTCTTCTCAATCACCGCGACTGCAAAAGCCGCGAAGAATTAGATACAAAAATTGTCAAAACTTTTCAAGAGTATGATGTAGAATGGGTAGTGATGGCGGGTTGGATGCGGATCGTTACCAAAGTTTTGCTCGATGCTTTTCCCGATCGCGTTATTAACATTCACCCCAGCTTACTGCCGAGTTTCCCAGGAATTCGCGCCGTCGAGCAAGCACTAGCCGCCAAGGTTAAAATCACCGGATGTACGGTGCATATCGCCCGTTTAGAAGTAGACAGCGGACCGATTTTAATGCAGGCTGCGGTGCCGGTATTGCCTGATGATACCGCAGAAACGCTGCACGCGAGAATTCAGGTGCAAGAGCACAAGATTATGCTGGGCGCGATCGCACTTATTGCCGAATCTAATCAAAAATATTGTGACTAAAAACCTCACCAGTGCCGCATCTATCCCCGAATTGCCCGTCAGCGACTCACCCGAAACAGGCCCGCCGCTGATAGACTCGCATCGCCTGAAATTAATTCTCAAAGAAAGGCTAAAAAAGAGCATCGGTCTCAAGGGAGAATTCTATCTGCCTTGCTTGCCATCGATGCTAGACGACTATCTTAAATTACTGTCAGACTTCTTAAACATTCTCGGACAAAACATCGACGCTGCCCAAGCCGAAAACTTGCGAACATTAATCGCCAACGCCTTAGCAGAAGGATTCAAAAATTCCCCCCACGCTAATCTCATAGTTTCATACTTTCCCGCCAATTCCCAAAGTGGTTTAGCCGGCGGCATTACTCTGAATACCAAGATTCAAATCGAATCTATGGCCCAGAAATATCATAGCTGGCCGGATATTCGCCCCGAACCTTTATTCGGCAGCCATCCCGATGCCAAAGTTATCGCCATTGCCGCCGAATTAGGCGAACCGGGAAAAGCACCTATTTTAGATGTCGGTGCGGGCCCAGGGCGCAATAGTTTGCCTTTAGCAAGATTAGGGCATTCCGTGGATGCGATCGAACTAACACCCATATTTGCCGAGAAACTATCAGCAGCAGCCACCGCCGAAAACTTGCCGGTAAATGTCACCCAAGGCGACGTTTTAGACCCATTATTGAGGATGAAAACTTATCGGTACAAATTAGCGATTGCTACCGAAGTTCTCTCTCATTTCCGCTACCCCGAACAAATTCGTCTTTTCCTCGGCAAAATGTCCGATGCTGTTTTAAGCGGCGGGTTTATCTTATTCAGCACTTTCTTAGCTGTAGATGGGTACGAACCAGATGAGATGGCAAAACAAATGTCTGAATTGTGTTGGTCTTATCTGATTACCAGACAAGAATTGCAGGCAGCAATAGAGGGTTTGCCGTTAGAAATTATTTCTGATGAATCTGTGATTGAATACGAACAAAAACATTTGCCTGACTCTGCGTGGCCGCCGACACCTTGGTTTGTCAGTTGGGCTAGCGGGCGAGATTTATTTTCTGTGCAACAAACACCGCCGCTAGAGTTGCGGTGGATACTTGTTAAACGCTTGTAGAGTGTATTGTTTTAGCTGAATTTTTAGGTAAAAATTGTCGAAATTTGTCCGAGGTTTGGGCGAGGATACTTTTGTCTGGGAAATCGGCGAGAATCTGCTGTATTATCTCGAATTTTGTTAAAGGTCAGGATTTTATATACGGCTTGCTGAATAAAGTGAAAAAGGAGACGCGGCGTTGGGTTGTTTGACAGAAAAAAGGTGGGGGAATGCAAAAAAAATAGCGATATAATGCCTCAAAACCCTTGCATCACCGGCAACCATGTATTGAAAAGTTGAGCAAGCTTTTTGTGCCTCCTGCAAAGCTCGTTCGGGCTCGACAGTGGCTGATGAATACAAAATCCCCAACCTCTTTAAGAAGTTGGGGATTTTAACGGTTAAGTTGACGACTCAAAGGGGATTGCGATAGATTTCACGATCGCTCGCAGGGGTTTTCTCAGACTTCAACCGCGAAAATCGCCTGCTAATCCCCTTTAAAGCGGTGTTCAATACCGCAGTAAATCATTACTTAGTGACACACATATATCCTCCGCTCACAAACTTAGGTGTTGAGCCTGGTGGACAGTCTTGCTCAGTAATGCTTCCCTCAAGTGGATTCCTTGATGATGGCGGAGTAGATTGCGGAGTAATCGTTGTCGGCGATCGCTCCGAGGAAACCCCCAAGAAGTTTGGTTGAGGAACAGTAGTCCCGTTCCGACCCACCGCAGGCAACTCAAGCACTGTTGTGGTCGCTTGCCCTGTGCCATCATTGGTCACGCCGTTCTGATCTCCGGGATGCCCATTCGTAATAAACAGTTGTGGATGATCGAACGGGGCACGCTCATAGCGAACGCGATCGTCTGTCAGAGATTCCATGAATAGGACCAAAGACGTTTTCTGTTCCTCGGTGAGGTTTAGGTTTTGGATGCCAATATCAACATTGTCAATGTTGTTCTCACGAAAATCCCCCCCTCGATTGTAGAAATCAACGACCTGTCGCAAGGTGAGTTCCCCACCGTTGTGGAAGTAGGGAGCCGTCAACTCAATATTCCGCAGTCCAGGCGTTTTGAATGCACCGTCTGCTGTAATGCGTTCATCTGCACCGACGGGTATATTTGGAGTTGCATTTAGTAATGACGGAAAGAGTCCTCGCGCAGCTAGCCGCGATTCTGAAAGGGGATTGCCGAAAGGATCATTGGCGCCCACGCCCAAGTCTTCCCCAGTCGGTCGAACGGCAATATTGTAGAAGGCATTGTCATAGACAGCTTGTCCAGTATTTCCCACCCTCATCCGTCTGAGCCGTTGATTCTCCACATTGTTGACGGAGGCGTTGGTAAATTCAGCCCCACCGTGACAGAAGACACACCCCGCTCTACCTTCAAACAGATCCTTGCCTTGCTGTTGCTGTACAGTTAGCGCGTTGCTGTTTCCCTCGATAAATCGATCGAAGGGTGAATCGTTAGAAATCAAGGTGGACTCGTACAGTTGAATCGCTAATCCGAAAAACAATGAGAAGTTGTAGTCCATCAGTGTAAACTCATCGGTTGCCAACGCTCCCTGCGGCTGCTTGAAAGACCGAGTTCCTGTAGCATCAACCTTGATGATTTGCTTCGAGTCCCACCACTCCGGCTTAAACGCATCCTCAATCATGTTTTCGTAACTTTTGTCTTTGAGTCCGGGCTGGGGCCAACGGCTCAAGCTGCCCAGAACGCTGTCTTCGGGATGGACAAGCTGTTGCCCAAGTGGCCGTAGCTGTTTGAGCTTTTTACCTGTCTCTCTAGGCAGCTTTTTGACTTTAATCCGATCGAACTTCTGCCCGATATCAGGAAATACCCGACCCGTTGCCGATTCTTCCACAGAGCTTAGCGGTGGGCCCACTGCCTGCGACGCCAGCGCTGAATTCTTCAGGCTAATTTTCACCTGCTGCAGAGGGGATTGCTTTGTAGGTGCTTTCAGGACAAACGCACCTGGGTCTCTTGACCCAAACGGATTCACACCATTAAATTCGTTTTGGGCGCGTCCGTCCCAAAAGTTGCGGAAGTTAAACACAGCGTTAATTGTGCTGGGCGTGTTGCGCTCTGTTACCTGACCCACGTTGATGCCCTGGACCTTAAAGACCGGATCTGGCAGAACCTCTACCCGATCGACCGCACTACCAGGGACAATATCGATGAATTTTGTCTGACTTACCCCTTGAGATCCTGCAACATCGTTGCTGTCAGCTAGAACTTGCGAGGAGCGATCGTCCGGGTTTGCCAGCTTGTGGAACGGATAGTCCGCTGGCTGCAGCACAGAGTTGGGACCACCTGCATTAAAGGTAATGTCTGGATTTGCCTCACCGCTGGCATTTACCCGCAACAGCCCTGGGCTGAGCTGGTTCTTAGCACGATTATCAACTCCAGCGTGAAAGTGGCAACTGGCGCAAGACTGGTTTCCGTTGCTGCCAACCTGCAAATCCCAGAACAGCGATTTTCCTAAAGCAATTGCAGCCGGTTTGTCTTTGACGAATTCTCCTAAGTTTGGTGGCTCAGGGACTGCTACGGTTTTAAGCGAAGCCAGTGGATTAGGCGGTCTGGGAGGACCGACTTGAGCCGATGCTGTGTGTCCGGCTAAGATGGCAACAGCGACAACTGTAGCGATTGCCATACTGTGGTTTGTTCGCTTAAGCAGCCTTGCTACCAACCGAAAGAGATTAGTTAGAGGCATCACAATGAAATTTTTCAACATTTTGCTTATTTGTTTGGCTCATAAACTCATTTGTCCAAAACTGAGTCCTCAAATCCTTGAATAGCATTCCGATCGTAAACTTGAGATATTAGCACCGGGAACCTTTAATTACTGTAGCGCTGCTTACAGCGTTAATGAAAACGGCACAACCCAAACAATTGCAGTTAATCATACAGGTGGAACCAATGTCTCCGCCTCTGTGAGTTACGGTACTGCTGACGGTAGCGCCACCGCCGCAAGTGATTACACTGCTACGTCGGGTACGTTAAACTTTCTCTCTGGCGAAACTAGCAAAACTTTTACTATTCCCATCACTCAGGACACCTTAGTATAAGGGAATGAAACTGTCAATCTCAGTTTGAAAAATGCCACAAATAATGCTAGTTGGGGAAATCAAAATACGGCGATTTTGACGATCGTAGATACAACGCCAACTCCCACGCCAACGCCTACAGGTACGCCCGCACCCGCTCCCAACTGGATTGGCGATCGCATTGAACGACCAAACCTCGATCGACCAAATCCAGTCGATAATATTATCAACGGCAATTCTGGCATCCTAATTGGTACTTCCAAAAATGACGGTTATTTGGGCAGCAACAGTCCCAATATATTCGATGTCAAAGCAGGTAAGGACAACCTAATTGGTGGCAACAGCCCAGACATTTTCAACGGCAAGGAAGGCAACGATTCGATTAACGGTAAAAATGGCAATGACTTCATTTAGGGCAATGAAGGAGCCAACTTTATTGATGGTGGCAAAGGCAACGATATCCTCATCGGCGGCCAAGATAACTATGTCATACAATCAGGAAATGACACCCTGTGCGGCGATGCTGGCAATGATTGACTCGGTGGCAATGAGAATAATGACCTGATAGATGGCGGTGCTGGAAATGATACAATTTATGGGGGTGAAAACAACGACACTATCCTCGGTTGTACTGGCAAGGATTTATCGTTCGGAGATTTAGGAGAGGACAGCTTGATTGGCGGGATTGGTAATGACACGTTTGCGATCGCAAGTAATCTCGAACTTGATATTATTTCCGATTTTGTTAAAGGCGAAGATGTGTTAGGATTGTCTCGCGGTTTAAGTTTTAATCAATTGGAAATTAGTCAGAGTAATAACAAGAATTTGATGAAAGTGAATGGAATTGCGATCGCCTCTTTAATCGGAGTCAACGCTTCGCTAATTGGTGTTAACGATTTCCGAACAGTTTAAGCACAGTAAAAAGATGCCCCGGATCGTAGCTTCTCAATCATCGAGAAAATCACGCACTCCGGGGCACCCTACGACAATTTTTGGCGGTTAAAAACCTAAGCCTCCACCTCAGAAGCCCGCAATTGTCCGCAGGCTGCATCTGCTTCTAAGCCGCGAGAATACCGCACGCTAACTGCAATTTTCTTTTCCTTCAAAACCGACACAAAACTGTTAATTCGATTGGGAGTCGGGCGCTGATATTCAGCTTCCTGAATCGGATTGTAAGGAATCAAATTGACGTGACACTGAAAACCGCGCAAGTGAGTTGCTAACTCGGCTGCGTGTTCCGGTAAGTCATTCACACCTGCTAAAAGTACGTATTCAAAACTCAATCTGCGTCCAGTCGATCGCACATATTCCCGGCATTCTGCTACTAACTCACCCAAAGGATAAGGGCGGGCGCTAGGAATTAACTCTTCGCGCAATCTTTGATTAGAAGCGTGGAGGCTGACGGCGAGGGTAACTTGCAGTTGATGTTCGGCTAGTTGGCTGATGCGATTGCGAATTCCTACTGTAGAAATGGTGATGTTTCGCTGTCCAATCCCTACGTCTTGATTCAAACACTTGACAGCAGCTACAACATTATCGAAATTCAGCAGGGGTTCGCCCATTCCCATAAATACAATGTGGCTGACTCGGCGGCCGAAATCTTGCTGTACTGTCAAGACTTGATCGACGATTTCGTGTTTTTCTAAATTGCGCTTGAAACCGCCTTTTCCGGTAGCGCAAAAGTCGCAGCCCATCGCGCAGCCAACTTGGGCTGAGACGCACACAGTCAGCCGTTTATCGGTGGGAATGCCGACTGTTTCAATGATTTGACCGTCTGCCAATTTTAAGAGATACTTTACCGTGGCGTCTGGTGCGACCGATCGATAGTGAATGGTCGATCGCCCGATCGGAATTTTAGCAACAGTCTCGCGCCACTGTTTCGAGAATACAGAAATGTCAGAGAGCGATCGCGCACCTTTCTCATAAATCCACTGGTACAATTGCTTTCCGCGATAAGCCGGTTGTCCCTGCTGCTGCACCCACTCCGTTAACTCAGCTAAACTCGCCCCCAACAAGGGCGGAATTTTACCCGACTCAACAGCCAAAGCAGCAGTCTTGCGAGACTGATTCGCACCCTTGGAATTACCAGAAGAGTACACCTGAGAAACGGAAGTAGGAGACATAGGTCATCAGAAAATTTAAAGCCATCCTCCATATTAAAACTTATCGACCAAAACTGCCGTTAATCCTCAAAAAGGCGAAGTCTCGATCCCCCTAAATCCCCTTTAAGAAGGGGAGTAGGGGTTGACTTTGAGAATAATCCGGTTCCCCCTTTTTGAAAGGGGGTTAGGGGGTATCTTATTGTGGACTCACAAAGAAAAGTCCAGACACCAATGTCCGCAACAAAGTTAATTTTTGGCAAAATTCCCCAAATATTGCGTGTAAATGACCGCAGCCACCTAAAATAAACTCTGGAGTTTGTTAAAGGGTATGCAAATTTGACAGCTTTCCATCACAATTAATGCAACTTTTATGGTGCTAAATATTCTTGCGCTGCCTTTAGGCTTTCAATTTACATCGCCGGGCCCAATTATCTTTCAACTTGGCCCCGTAGCCATTCGCTGGTACGGGCTGTTGATAGCTTCTGCCGTCTTGATTGGAGTCAGTCTGTCCCAATACTTAGCTCAAAAACGCCGCGTCAACCCGGAATTGTTGGGTGATTTGGCAATTTGGCTGGTTATCGGCGCTATTCCCTGCGCTCGAATTTATTACGTGGCTTTCGAGTGGCCGCAATACGCCCAGAGGCCAGAGGATATTATTGCGATTTGGAAAGGCGGAATTGCCATTCACGGGGCGATTTTGGGCGGCATAATCGCAGCTTTAATTTTTGCCAAAATTCAGCGAGTTTCTTTTTGGCAATTGGCAGATTTAATCGCGCCTTCGGCAATTCTCGGTCAGGCGATCGGACGCTGGGGAAATTTCTTTAACTCCGAAGCTTTTGGCAGTCCTACGGATTTGCCTTGGAAACTCTATATTCCGCCAAACAGCCGCCCGCCCGCCTACGCAAATTTTGAATACTTCCACCCCACATTTCTCTACGAATCCCTGTGGAATTTGACAGTATTTGGGTTGCTTCTGACTTTGTTTTTCCGCGATTTGCAGGGCAAAATTCGCTTGAAAATTGGTGCTTTATTTTTGGTTTATATCGCAGCTTACAGTTCCGGTAGAGTCTGGATTGAAGGGTTGCGGACTGATAGTTTGATGTTCGGGCCGCTGCGGACGGCACAGATGGTAAGCTTGACTGGGATTGTTTTAGGCTTGGGTGGGTTGGCTTGGCTTTATTTTGCCGATCGACCTTTACCCGATGTTGTCTCCCCGAATAGCGATCGGGCAAAGATCACTCCGAAATTGCCAGAGGATCAATAAAAAACCCCAGAGAGGTTAGTCTCTAGGGTTCAAAACCAGGGTGCATCTACCATCTATTACTTCCAACCAAAATAGGTACATCCGGAAGCGTCCGTAAATTTAGCAAATTTTTTAGCAGCCATGAGTTTGACAGAGATTGAAGCCCTAATTCCAGGGGTATACATTGTAGGTGCAGGCCCGGGAGACCCGGATTTGTTGACTGTTAAGGCTCAAAAATTACTGGCTGCAGCCGATGTCATATTATTTGCTGATTCCTTAGTCCCAGAGCAAATTTTGCAGGGTGTGCGCGCGGATGCTGAAGTGATCCAAACTGCGGATAAGACCCTCGAAGAGATTGTACCTTTGATGGTGGAACGAGTGCGCGACGGAAAAAGCGTCGTCCGCCTGCATTCGGGTGATCCCTGTCTCTACGGGGCTGTCGGCGAACAAATGCAAGCTTTGGCTTCCGAGGGAATTGCTTTTGAGGTAATCCCGGGAATTAGCGCTTTCCAACTTGCGGCGGCTAAACTTAAAATTGAGTTGACAGTTCCGGGAGTTGTGCAGACAATTATTTTGACGCGAATTAGCGGCAGAACCGAAGTACCGGAACGCGAAGAATTGGCGAGTTTAGCGGCTCATCAAGCGAGTTTGTGCCTGTATTTGAGCGCCCGCCATGTCGAAAAAGCTCAAGCTAAATTGATGGAACATTACCCATCGGATTTGCCGATAGCGATTTGTTATCGGTTGGGCTGGCCCGATGAAAAAATTGTGCTAGTTCCCCTTGACAAAATGGCTGTTGCTACGCGCGAAAATAATTTGATCAGAACGACAATGTATGTTATTAGTCCGGCGTTGGGAAAATCTGCAGAAGGACGATCGCGCTTGTACCATCCAGAGCACGATCGGCTTTTCCGTCATTAGTCATTAGTCATTAGTCATTAGTCATTAGTCATTAGTCATTAGTCATTAGTCATTGGTTAGTTCCAATTACCAATGCCCAATTACTAATTACCAATTACCAATGCCCAATTCCCCATTACCAATTACGAATTACCAATTATCTATGAAAGATTTAACTCGCAGACAATTTATCATTGTCACCGCATTAAGCGCCGGATTTACTTTAGCAGTTCATCCTCTGGCGGCTGCCGTTATCAATACGGATGCTGCTGGTTTAGTTGCCGGTGAGGTAAAAATTCCCGTAAAAGACGGCTCAATTCCAGCCTACAGAGCAATGCCAGCCAGCGGCAGCAATTTTCCAGTAATTTTAGTAATTCAAGAAATCTTCGGAGTTCACGCACACCTTCAAGATATTTGCCGCCGTTTGGCAAAATTAGGTTATTTAGCGATCGCCCCAGAAATGTTTGCCCGTCAAGGTGATGTTTCTAAACTCACCGAGGTTCAAGAAATTATTAGTAAAGTTGTCTCGAAAGTTCCTGACGAGCAAGTTATGTCCGATTTAGATGCTACCGTAGAGTGGGCACAAAAGTCAGGAAAAGGCAATACTAATAAGTTGGGAATTACAGGATTTTGCTGGGGTGGCAGAATTGTTTGGCTGTACTCTTCTCACAACCCAAAAGTCAAAGCTGGAGTGGCTTGGTACGGGCGTTTGGTTGGCGATTCTACGGCTTTAACTCCCAAACAGCCGATCGACATTGCAGCCAGTTTGAAAGTGCCCGTATTGGGGCTTTACGGGGGCAAAGACCAGTCAATTCCCAACGATACAGTCGAAAAAATGCGGGAAGTTCTCAAAACTGGCAGCAGTGGTTCCGAAATTGTGCTTTATCCAGATGCGCCGCACGGTTTTAACGCCGACTATCGCCCCAGTTACCGGGAAAAAGAAGCTAAGGATGCTTGGAAACGGATGCAAGATTGGTTTAAAAAGTATGGAGTTTCATAGTATTTGTGAGTTCTTAATTTTGACTTAAAACAGGTGTCAAGTTTGGGATCGAAAAAGGCAATATTAGCGAATAGCCCTTAAGACAGGTGGGTTTGTGGGCCCGACATTGGTAAACTGAGCGGTGTAGAATTATCGATCGAACAGGTAAGCCCGTGCTAGACGAACAAGCTAAAAAGACCATCCTACGCAAAATCCCTCACGGATTGTACATCTGCGGTGTCAAAGACGGGGAGGAAGTCAACGGTTTCACCGCTAGCTGGGTGATGCAATCTTCCTTTACCCCTCCCTTAGTTGTCAACTGCGTTAAGCAAGACTCCAAATCCCACGCCATGATCAAAGCCAGCGGTGTCTTTGCTTTGAGTTTCCTAGAAGCAGGGCAAAAAGAGTTAGCCCAGACATTCTTTAAGCAGCAGCGCCGCGTTGGCAATAAATTTGAGGATGTAGAATTTTATCCCGGCGCGGAAACTGGTTGTCCGATTATCTCGGATTCTCTGGGTTACATCGAGTGCAAAGTTGTCGGCGCTGTGGAACACGGGGATCACACGGTTTATGTGGGAGAAGTTGTGGCTGCAGGCGTCCACCGAGAAGGCAATCCGTTGCTGCTAGAAAGCACGGGTTGGAATTACGGCGGCTAAAGACTTGGCAGTTGGCAACTGGCAGTTGTCAGTTGGCAACTGGCAGTTGTCAGTTGTCAGTTGTCAGTTGTTAGTTGTTAGTTGTCAGTTGTTAAGGGAGGCGAGTTAAAATTAATAAAAAATCGGCGACAATCTTGTCGGTGTTTTCATCAGTTAAAATTGGTACGTGTACGAAAATACATTTGGTGCTAAGTTTAGAATGTGCAATGTGTTTTAAAACCGCATAATACAGGGCTTCGCAAACAAATTTTCCGGCTTCGTGACTGATTTCTGTTGCAGCTAAATCAGCGACTAGCGGTTCGAGATTAACTGCTGTTTTCAGAATGTCGCGATCGCAGCAAGCGCAAGATTCTATGGTTAATTTTTGCCGGCTTTCGGCCATGCCACAGCAGATAATAGTGTCAGGTTGGATATGGTTGATTTCGGCGATCGCTAAATTAGGTGCTAGCTGGAAATCTACTGGCAGTTTCCTCAAAAAAGTCAGGGAATCAGGCAAAGATTTGATTTGGGAAATCTTGGCTAATAAGTCGTCCGAAGAGTTGGATTGCTGATGGGGAAGCCAAGTATCAAATGAGGTTAGCAGGATTTTCGCCGTCATATTTGTGCAATAATACTTATATTGATAATATAAGGCAAGTAAGTCAATGTCTGTCATTGCAGTAGTGGACTATGACATGGGCAATCTGCACTCGGTCTGTAAAGGCTTGGAAAATGTGGGTGCAGTGCCAAAAATAACAGATTCTCCTGCTATAATCGAGCAGGCTGATGCGGTGGTTTTGCCGGGGGTGGGTTCGTTTGACCCGGCAATGCAGAATTTACGATCGCGCAATTTGATAGAACCGATAAAAAGGGCGATCGCCTCTGGAAAACCTTTTTTAGGCATTTGTTTGGGTTTGCAAATTCTGTTTGAAAGTTCCGAAGAAGGTGTAGAACCGGGATTGGGCGTTATTGCGGGAAAAGTGCGCCGATTTCGCTCGGAACCGGGTTTGACAATTCCCCACATGGGATGGAATCAATTGCAATTTACTCAGCAGAATTTGCCGCTGTGGCAAAATTTACCGTCTGATCCTTGGGTTTATTTCGTGCATTCTTATTATGTCGATCCGGTGGATTTGGAAGTGCGATCGGCAATTGTGACTCACGGTAGTCAAAACGTGACGGCGGCTATAGCTAAAGACAATCTGATGGCCGTGCAATTTCACCCGGAAAAGTCTTCGAGTACGGGATTGCAAATGCTGTCAAATTTTGTCAGTCTGGTTCGGGAAAAAGTACCTGCTTAGGTGGCATGAATATTGAAAAACCCGGTAAATTGCCGAAACCGGGTTTGACATTTTTAAAAGTCTTCTTCCTTCTTCCTTTTTCCCTCTTCCTTCTTCCTTCTTCCCTCTTCCTTCTTCCCTCTTCCTTCTTCCTTCTTCCCTCTTCCTTCTTCCTTCTTCCCTCTTCCTTCTTCCTAAATGAGTTTAAGAATCTCTGGCAATCGCCAAATCAAAACCCTGCCGGGACTCGCCACTCGCCCTACACCTTCGCGAGTCAGAGAAGCTTTATTTAATATTTGGCAAGGGACGATCGCAGATTGCAGATGGCTTGACATTTGTACCGGCAGCGGTTCGATGGGCGCAGAAGCTTTGTGTCGTCAAGCTGCGAGTGTCACTGGCATCGAACAGTCGGCGAAAGCTTGTGCGATTATCCGCGAAAACTGGGAGCAAGTAGCAGACTCGTCCCAAACATTCCAAATACTGCGGGGAAACGCGACGGCGAAGTTGGCGGCACTAGCGGGGCAGCAGTTCGATCGCATTTACTTCGATCCGCCCTACGCCAGCGACTTGTACGAACCTGTGTTAAACACGATCGCCAGCCAAGAAATGCTAGCACCAAACGGCGAAATCGCGATCGAACACAGCCCTGAGCGATCGACACAACCAATTTCCGGTCTAGAAATTTGCCGCCAGAAAATATACGGTAACACAGCATTAACTTTCTACACACGCAGTGCCTGATAGGCTACAACGGCAGTAGCGTAACTCTTGGAGAGAGAAATAAACCGGGTTTCGTGGCGTGGGCGCGCCCCGGTACTAAAAGTTTTTCCCTTGGGTAAAATACAAATTTTTCCGATGAGGTTAAGCTTTGTGCGTAGGTTGTCAGAGCAAGTTGCCTCAGCAATCGACGAAATAAATGGAGTTTAGGCTGAAAATAAAGCTTTCAGTTGTAACATGAACCCAAAGTGTGAGTGTGAATATTCCTAAAGGAGTGAATATGGTTCAGACACCTTCGCGCCCTCGTGGCAGCGACTTTCAAGCTGTTAACTCGGTACAGCCAGCCAAACGCGATACGATTCTGCTGGGAAATAGCCTCTCCCTGCCCAATACCAAACTCTTCGGCACAGACGGCATTCGCGGGAAAGTTGGAGAATTGCTGAATGCACCCTTAGCCCTGCAAGTGGGCTTCTGGGCTGGACAAGTTCTACGGCAACATTCCCCCAACCAGGGGCCTGTGATTTTGGGGCAAGACAGCAGGAATTCCAGCGATATGCTGGCAATGGCACTGTCAGCGGGTTTGACGGCCGCCGGTTTGGAAGTGTGGAATTTGGGATTGTGTCCCACTCCCTGCGTTGCTTATCTGGCAAGCGTTTCGGAGTCGGTCGGCGGAGTGATGATTTCGGCTTCTCACAATCCCCCAGAAGACAACGGCATTAAATTTTTCGGGTCAAACGGCTTCAAGCTGTCGCAGCAGTTGCAGGAACAAATCGAAGCGGGAATCCGGGGGGCAAAGGTTCCGGTTGCTAGCTTGGCTTGGGGACACCACTACCATCGCGCTGAGTTGGTTAAAGATTATGCCACTTCGCTTTGTGATTCGCTGCAAGAGATGAATTTGGAGGGAATGCGGATAGTTTTGGATTTGGCTTGGGGGGCGGCCGCGGGTTTGGCGCCGGCGGTGTTCGCGCAAATGGGGGCGGATGTGATCTGTTTGCACGACTCTCCTGATGGATCTCGTATTAATGTTAACTGCGGTTCTACTCACCTCGACAGTTTGCAAGCGGCAGTTTTGGAACACAATGCTGATTTGGGATTTGCTTTTGACGGCGATGCCGATCGAGTTTTGTGTGTTGACAACCAAGGTCGAACGATTGACGGCGATTACATTCTTTATCTGTGGGGCCGGCAGTTGCGCGACTCCCAACAGTTACCATCCAATTTAATTATTTCTACTGTAATGGCTAACCTCGGCTTCGAGCGAGCTTGGGAAGAATTGGGCGGCAAACTAACTAGAACCAACGTCGGAGATCAGTACGTTCACGCTGAAATGCAGCGCACTGGTGCGATGTTGGGCGGCGAACAGTCGGGACACATTCTTTGTCCGCATTATGGTGTCAGCGGCGACGGTTTGCTAACAGCTTTGCATTTGGCTTCGCTGGTGCGCCAGTCCGGGCAATCTTTGGCACAATTGGTAAGTGGCAGTTTCCAAACTTATCCGCAGTTGTTGCGAAATATTCGGGTGGACGATCGCGAAAAACGTCTAAAATGGCACGAGTGCGAGGCAATGCAAAGTGCGATCGAACGTGCTACAACAGCAATGGGAGAACAGGGACGGGTTTTGGTTCGCGCTTCTGGCACTGAACCGCTAATTCGAGTTATGGTGGAAGCGGCCAGCGCCGAATTGGCTAATTTCTGGACTGAAAATTTAGTTTTAGCCGTTCAGCAACACATCGCTATCTGATGGAAATGGGGAATTAATCTGAAGGAAGAAGGAAGAAGAAAGAAGGAAGAAGGAAGAAGGAAGAAGGAAGAAGGAAGAAGGGAGAAGCCTCTAGATAAATATAGGGGCTATTGAAACCAATTTCTCATTCTTTATTCCCTCTTAGTTATTCCCTCTCTCCTCAATAACTAAATCCTTCTTTCTTCATTTCCCCATTTCTGATTGTATGAACACCAAATCAATTCAAAATGGGCGGCTGCATCGAATTTCGTTAAAATTTTTAATTGTCGTCATATTAATAACGGGCATATGGTTTCGCTTTACTAATCTGGATAGCAAAGTCTACTCGTTCGACGAATCTATCACCTCGCTGCGGATTTCTGGCTACACTTGGACGGAAATGGTGCAGCAAGATTTTCAAGGCAAAACAATTAGCGTCGCAGATTTGCAGCGGAAATACCAGCAGATAAATGCCGAAAAAGGTTGGTTGGATACTGTTAAAGGTTTAGCTACAGAAGAACCCCAACTATCGCCGTTATATTTTATTTTTGCCCGGTTTTGGGTGCAGTTGTTCGGCCCGCAAGTGGCGACTGTCAGAAGTCTTTCAGCTTTGATTAGTTTGTTAGTTTTTCCCAGCATTTATTGGCTGTGCTGGGAATTATTTCGCTCTGCGTCTGTGGGATGGATTGCTGTTACAATCGTTGCTGTTTCACCCTTTCACGTCTTGTACGCGCAAGAAGCAAGACCCTACATGATGTTTGCAGTCCTCGTCTTGCTGTCGAATGCAATTCTGCTGCGGGCGATTGCCCTACAAAACTCTCCCGCCACATCTAAATTGAGTAAGGCTGTTTGGTCTATTTATGCGATCGCCCTGAGTTTCGGACTGTATTCTAGTTTATTATTTTTTTTAGTAGTATTCGCCCACGGCATCTATGTAATTATCACAGAAAATTGGCGTTTTGGCAAAACATTAATTGCTTATTTACTAGCTTCAGCGGCAGCAATAACTATTTTTGCGCCTTGGATTTGGATATTACTTTATAACTGGGAAAAATTGACGCAACAGTAGGGTTTCCCCGCTTTTACCTGCCTTGGATGTCTTCACTTCAACCTTTAATTCTCCTCACCTGCCGAATGTTTATTGACACGCATTGGGCCGGCGGAATTATCAAATTGGGTTCGAGCAATATGGCTACAGATTTAATGAGACTGATTGTAATGGTCGTATTGCTGTTAGCGATCGCACATTCAATATACTCGCTCTGCCGCTCAACTCCCAAAATAGTTTGGCTGTTTCTATTGACAGCGATCGTAATTACAGCGATAGTATTGATAGCAGTGCGAGGCGTTGCCGATCGGTATATGGTTCCCTATATTTTAGGAATTCAGCTAGCTGTTGCCTATCTCTTCACTGCTAAAATTGCATCCGCCACCAATCCCAGACAACAAAAGTTGTGGCAGCTCGGTTTAATAGCGCTAATATCGAGTGGAATAGTTTCTTGTGCCGTCAGCTCACAGTCGCAACTTTGGTGGAACAAGTATCCTTCTAGCACTAAATACAATCCCGCAGTAGCCGCGATTGTCAATGAAGCGAAAAAACCTTTAGTAATCACTCACGGAGGCAACAACATCACAGGAAGAATACTGTCTCTTAGCTATCTGCTGAAGCCGCAAGTACAGCTTTTGCTGGCAGTAAAAACCGAGCAAGTTAAAATTCCTGACGGTTTTAGCGATGTATTTATATACCGAGCTACAGAAGCATTGCAATTTGAACTAGAAAAAGTGCAAAAATATAAAATTACACCAATTTACAAACCGGACGATGGCTGGCTTTGGCGTGTAGAGAAATAAGCAAAGTGGCAACTGCAAATGATGATTTCTGTTGTGATCCCCACCTACAACCGCGAGCAACCTCTGCGAGAGACATTGGCTGATGCGCTTCGGCAAAATTACCCGAATTTTGAAGTGCTGGTAATTGATCAAACTCGCACCCACGAGTCAGAAACTCAAGTTTATTTAGAGGAATTGGCAAGTGCTGACAAAATTCGCTGGTTTCGGGTAGATTGGGCGAGTTTGCCGGGAGCTCGAAATTATGCAGTGCGACGCGCAGTTGGAGAGATTATTTTATTTATTGATGATGATGTACAATTGCCAGATGGTTTTTTGGCAGCTCACGCTGACAACTATTTAGAAAAACCTGATGTGGGATGTGTGGCGGGCAGGGTTTTTGACAGAATGAAACTGGATAATTCTGGAGGCGATTTGGCGATCGAATATTTGCCCTCAGAAGCTATGGATGCGGGCATTGCCTGGTATTTTATCGATTTGGTGCATACAGTAAAACCGCAGCAGGTGCTCTCGGCTAGAGGCTGCAATATGTCATTTCGTCGGCAGGTTTTTTCCGAGTGCGGGCTGAGGTTTGACGAGCGGTTTGCAGGCAGTGCGGTGCGGGAGGAGTCGGATTTTTGTTTGAGATTGCGATCGACTGGCATGAAAATTTGGTACGATCCCAATGCGTGTTTAGTTCACTTGGGGGAAGAAAGCGGCGGGTGTCACGATGTCAGTACGCGATCGATCGAATATCAAGTCACATTTTATCACAACCATTTCCTCATGGGATTGAAAAATTTAACAGCCTTTCAATGCCTGCGATTTTTCGCCAAACTCTTTGACTGCCACGTTTTGGGAAATCCGCCTTGTTATAAAAGCGCCTCGCCTATTAAAATTATAACTAGATTTGCTTTTTATATCCTGGGTTTTCTCAGTGCTATAAATACAGTAGTTCAATCTCTGTGGAATGATGGACAAAGTTATAGCCATCAAGACAAGATTAAGGATCAATAATTACCTATTCCCCCTTCACCCTTCCCAATAAATGAGAATTCTCGTGGCTAGTCACACCTATATTGTGGACATTAATCGGGAAAAATTCAAGATATTAGCCAACCTAGAACCCGATATTGAAGTAACACTTGTAGTGCCGCAGCGTTGGAAACCCGGAGGCGTACAAAATAAAATTATAGAAACGCAATTTTATCAAAAAGGCTCATTTAAAGTAGTCCCAGTCTCCAACTTGAGTCAAAATAATCAAGGCTTGCTAACTTTTGGTACAGATTTAATTCAAGTTATGCAGGAAATTAAACCGCAGATAATTCAAGTTGAACAAGGTGCAAAATCTCTCGCTTGCGCTCAGTTGATTTTACTAAATAAACTGCTAAGACTGCAAGCAAAAAATATATTATTTACTTGGTGGAATCTGCCTTATCAATTGAATTGGCCGGTTTCAGTCTTAGAAAATTACAATCTTCAGCACACCGACGGAATTATTGCAGGCAACCTAGATGGAGCTACAATTTTGCGGCAGCGGGGCTATCAAGGTGCGGTAAAAGTAATGCCACAACTCGGAGTAGATGAAACTTTGTTTCGCCGCACTGGTAAAGACGTTGATTTATCGCGTAGGTTCGGCATTGAACCGACCGATTTTGTGGTAGGATTTGTAGGGCGATTTGTCGAAGAAAAAGGACTGCTAACTTTAGCTGAGGCCTTGGCAGGATTGAAAAAAAGCTCTTGGAAGTGGCTGTTAGTAGGACAAGGAAAATTGCGGACGCACCTCGCCGAAAAATGTATTGAATGGGGAATCAGCGACCGAATAATCTGGGTAGAAAGCGTTTCCCACGAAGAAATTCCCCCCTACATTAACTTAATGAACTGTTTGGTATTGCCTTCGCAAACCAGCTATAAATTCAAAACTTTGACCACTGTGGGCTGGAAAGAACAATTCGGTCATGTTTTAATCGAAGCAATGGCCTGTCAAATTCCGGTTATTGGTTCCGACTGCGGGGAAATTCCCCACGTCATCGGCGATGCGGGGTTAATATTCCCCGAGGGAAATGCAGGGGTTTTGCGAGAGTGTTTACAGCAATTGATGGAGCGGCAGGAGTTGGCGGCCGATTTGGGCGATCGGGGCTATCATAGAGCGATGAGCAATTATACAAATAAAGCTTTAGCTGAGCAGTTATTGGAATTCTACAAAGAATTGTTGTAACTTTTAGCTATAATGCGAGTGTTAAATAAAAACAGTAGTAAATGTCTATTCCTCCCGACATACGCTCTTTGGTTAACGAACTCTACCAGGTACTAGACGATAGCGATCGCCAAGCAACGCTGGGACTTTTTGCACTTAGAAGAGCAATGTCTCTTTTTCCCCAGAATGAAATACTGATGCAATATTTTTCTTCCATCACGAATTTTCAATTCAACGTAGCAGGTACTCGCTTACAAGCAGAGCACATGGTGGGCAATGTATTGATGGCTGGTGTGCCCGATGAAGATGTTCAAAAAGCAGGAGATTATGTAGCAGCCTTGCTACAGATGGCTCCAGAATCTAAAATTATGATAGACAAAGTAGTTGAGAGATTAGAAGCATTGCCATGAAACAATTACCAGATGAAAGCCAACTCCTGGAAATCCTTGAAATTGTGAAAGCCGCTGAAGCCAAAGCCAGTGAGATGTATGAATTTTCCAAGAAAATATCTCACAATACCCAAATTACAGCAACAAAGAGAGAGGAAGCTGAACAGCTAGAGGGGCAGCCTTTTCCAGATAATTAAATTTGTAATGGGAGATGTTGGTATGTTGATTTAAATAACTATCCCCCATGCGAATTCTCCAAATTATCCCTTCAATTTCCCTCGTCTACGGCGGGCCGAGTCAAATGGTACTCGGACTTTCTGCAGCCCTCGCGGCCAAAAACATTGATGTGACGATTGTCACCACAGATTCTAACGGAGATATCGGTCAACTTCCCTTAGATGTTCCTCTGAATGAACCAATACAACAAAACGGTTATCAGATTATTTATTTCCGCTGTTCTCCCTGGCGCAGATATAAGTTTTCACTCTCGTTATTGCAGTGAAAGTTTCAGGGCTTAAGCATGGGGCGGCTAGAAACCCGCTTTCTACGAGTTTTGCGACGAGTCAGGAGAAATATACGAAGAAATCGGGTGTTTGAGGTCTTTTGATGATCAGATGTATGTACTGCCAAAATTACTCATCAATCAGGAATAAAACTGTTAAGTTCTTCGACTAGCAAATGTACTGTTGTTGAAGGATTGTCAGTTTCAGGATTGGGGCGATTGTATTCCTGTAAAAGCCGTTTTGCGTGTTTAATTGCATCCTGCTGTTTGTCTTTTAGTTCCTCATAAATCGTCTCGCTGTTTTTCTTATACTCGTGTCCCAATAACTTGGTTAGCATATTTTGATAATCCTGGCGAGAAATTCCCGTATTATAAAAATGGAAGTGCAGCAAATACCACAATTCAAAAGCATCATTTGAATAAGCTACGTCAATGCCGTTATTTCTTGCAAGAGTTATGGCTGAATTAAAATTTTGCGAGTCGTTAGGATTTTTAGGGTTTTTATCGCGATCGAACACACACCAAAATCGGTCTTTTTCGTCGGATTCTGTGTCGTTTTTTAACTCAATAGCTTTTTCTACTAAACTCTTCGTATTTTTTCCTTCTCCTTTGATATCCAGCTTAATTACCTTTGTGTCTACCGGGAAACTTCTAAAATAGTTGGGTTCTGTTTTCTCACCTTCGCACACGATTAAAAACCATCTTCTAGTTTTAACCTTTCTATTGTAGTAATCAATATTTGTTTTTCTAGACGAACTTTTTTTATTCATGAAGTTCACCTATTAGTTCTTTGAAATTACCAATAAAAGGGATAGCTCCATACTTACCCATAATGTAATCGCGCTCAAGTGAGGCATCTTTTCCTACTTTATACTCTACCAAAGAGTACAAATCAGTAGCGCCCTTGTTGTCCTTTTCGGTAAACCATATTTGATCCTTGCGAAAAGTCTTGCTGCTGAGCAAGTTTGTGTCGTGTGTCGTGAATATAAGCTGTGCGTTGTGCGGATTAGTCTCGTTAGAATTGAATAAGCAGATTAATTCGCGAGTAATCAGCGGATGCAGTCTGGCATCAAGTTCATCAATTAATAAAATCTTTCCTGTCCTTAAAGTATCCAGAAGAATGCCTGCTAATGCAAACAGTTTGTTTGTTCCCTCGGATTCATGCTTTTCGATATCGAATAGTACCTTAGAAGTCTGCTTACCGTCAGCATCATATTTTGGGTGAAGTGTGTGCACGTGCACCGTAGTTTTGGTTTCAGAGTTAGGGTATAAATTACCGTAGGAGCCACCGTATTTTGCTGTATTATTAGAAATAAAAAATACAGGAGGTGGAATATTAATCCTGATCTCATCAATACCTAAAATACCTAAGTCTAATTTTTTGATAAATTCAATAATATCGTGTCTGTGCCCAGCATTCTCCAAAGACTCCAAGGTTTGCTTGCGGTATTCTCTATCTTCCAAGCCTGATATCAATTGCAAAGTTTTACTGAACCACAGCAATATTTTGCCAGAAATTTTACCATTAAATTGTGCGACTACAGAAAGAAATAAAGCATTACTTCGGGTTTTATCGCTAATGCCTTGTCCCTCTGGGAAATCATCTAATATATAATTATCAAAATCCCGTTCAAAAAGCATTTTTTCTTGACTGTCATCAGCTTGAAATAGCCACTCAGAAACAACTTCCCGCGCGTTCACCTCAAAACCGTACCTAAAACTTTTGTCTTCTAGTAGAAAAACGATTTCAAAGAAAGACGGCTCTTTTTCTGTCTCCGTACTTAGCCTGAATGCTTCAATATCGATCGCCTCTGAAACTTGCGTTTCTTTGGATGAGTTGAGGACAAACCATTTCATAAAGTTAATAGCATCGATAAGATTGCTTTTGCCGCTTGCATTAGCTCCATAAATAGCAGCACTTTTGAGTAAGCTTAACTTATCATTAATTGGGAATACATTATTTTCGTTCAGCTCTTTGTCTTCCTCAGTAATTGACGAGGCTACCATGCTGAGGGTGACAGTTTCTTTAAAAGATTTGTAGTTGCCGAGGCTGAATCCAATCAGCATAACTTGCCTCCGATCGCCTAAATTAGTATAACGTGCAAATTTTGCAATTCTTTCTATGATAACACAACCATCTACCTCAGCTAACACTGAGTGCTAACCATGCGAATCCTCCAAATTATCCCCTCAATTTCCCTCGTCTACGGCGGGCCGAGTCAAATGGTACTCGGACTTTCTGGCGCCCTCGCGGCCAAAAACATTGATGTGACGATTATCACCACAGATTCTAACGGAGATATCGGCCAACATCCCTTAGATGTCCCCTTAAATCAACCAATAAAACAAAACGGCTATCAGATTATTTATTTCCGCTGTTCTCCGTTTCGTAGATATAAGTTTTCTCTGAGTTTATTGCAGTGGTTAAATGAAAATGCGCGACAGTTTGACCTGGCTCACATTCACGCTCTTTTCTCACCAGTAACTACCCTGGCGGCTACAATTGCAAGATATCATCATTTGCCGTACATTATCCGTCCCTGCGGTATGCTTGACCCCGCCGACTTGCAGAAAAAAAAGCGCTTGAAACAGATTTATGCCACGCTTTTAGAACGCCCTAATTTAGCAGGGGCAGCCGCAATTCATTTCACAAGTAAAGAAGAGGCTAAAATCTCAGAAAGATTTGGTTTGGGCAGCACAGACAAGGTGCCTGTACCACGGGATTTGGTGATTCCATTGGGGGTGACAGCAGGTTTGTTTCCTAAGAGATTGCGAGAATCTCAAGTGCCAATCATCTTATTTATGTCGCGAATTGAACCTAAAAAAGGGCTTGATTTGCTAATTCCAGCATTAGAAAGTATTTTAGGATCGGGCATAGAGTTTCACTTTGTTTTAGCTGGTTCTAATCCCCAAGATGCTGATTATGAAACACAAATTAAAGTAAAAATTCAGAATTCAAGCTTAGCAAAATACACAACCATAACTGGCTTTGTGAGCGGTGATTTAAAAGTTGAACTATTGACAAAAGCTGACTTATTTGTATTGCCTTCTTATTACGAAAACTTTGGTATTGCTGTAGCAGAAGCGATGGCAGCCGGTGTACCTGTCGCCATTTCCGATCGCATACATATTGCGGAAGACATACAGCAAGCAGAAGCTGGGTGGGTGGGGCCTTTGGAAGTAGGGGCGATCGCCAATTCAATCAAATCAGCACTTCTGAATCCACAGGAACGTCAACGCCGGGGATTGAATGGCAAAGAGTATGCAAGAAAGCATTATAACTGGGATGCGATCGCCCAGCAAACCATCGATGCTTACCAGGAGATTTTGTCATCTCTTAACTAATGCAACAGCCGTTTACCTTTTACTTCTTCTCCTGCTTCGACTTCTTGTGCCGCTGCTATCAGAATTTGCAGGCGAGATTTTTTCAACGCTGCTATTACTTTTAACAGCAGTAGACTCAGAGTTTGAGGTAGCAGTCGCGGATTTTCTTCTAATTATAATCGGAACATTAACAGAGCGACCGCAGGGTCTGCCGAAGGAATCTATTTTCCTTCGATAATCGCAGATTGCCGCCTCTGCAATCGGTTCTTGACAATCATTAATAAAGCTTTGTGCTAATTGGTAATTCTTGCCGTCTCCCTGCTTTGAGAAAAGTTCTCCAGCTTGCTGAAAATCTGATACAGCTTGCGATTTAGTTCCCAACATACAGCGAATAGCACCTCGTTCCAAATAAGCCAAACCATAATTAGGATTAATGCGAATAGCTTGTTCGTAATCCCCGATCGCCTTTTGCTTGTTTCCCAATTCATAGTATGCTTGACCGCGACCGAAATAAGCTTCTGCCAAGTTAGGATTAAATTGCAGCGCTCGATCGTAATTGTAAATTGCCTGCTGCTTGTTTCCCTGTTGGCCAGTAGCAATTCCCAATCCGAGGTAAGCTTGAGGTATGTTCGGATTCAGCGCTAAAGCTTGAGTAAAATTGGCTATCGCCCCCGGAACATCTCCCTTTTGAACTTTTAAAGAACCTTGGTTGCTGAAATTTGCAGCTTTTTGAGCGATCGCAACTCTTTGACTGATCACAGCGTGATTGGCTCGGTAATTAGATAACTTATTTTGAGCTAGATTATAAACAGGTGTACGTGAATCGATCGCTTCTAAAAGTGCGATCGCCTGTTGCCATTTACTTTGCGACTGCTGCCAAACTTCGATCGGATGAGGCGGTTTTTGCACAACCACAGCAGCTTCCATCGCCAATTTTTGAGCCGTTGCTAGACTTTCTGCCGCCTGTAAATTTTGCGCTACTGGAACCAAACTCGGGCGCAGTTGCAGCAAATCTGCTCTAGCTTGCTGATACCCAAAGCCGGGGAAGTTAGGAATTTTCTCTAAATTGGCGATCGTTTCTTTAAGTCGTCGATCGAAACTTCTGAGCAGATTTACATCGGTGGCTTTCCCTGCATTCTGCGTTTCAACTGCCAGTATTTTAGCTTGCTTCAGCGTTTCATTTCCCGATCGCATAAAGGCGATCGTCCCTACACCTGTCCCCAACACCAAAACCCCTAAACCTGCTAATAAAGCTGCGGGTATTTTGCGACTTCGCGAATTATTAACTTGATTGTTAATTCGTGATTGCTGTACCCTTCGAGTCTGACGAGATTGTTGCGATTCCGGTTCTGAATCCACCTCCAAATCCCAAGCCGGCAACTGCAAATCATCTGCTGCTGTTCCCGCTGTCAACTCCCTACTAATGGAAGCAATATTATGGCTATTTCCGCTGTAATACTTGTCAACCAAACTCTGCAATCCTGCCTGATATCCTTCTCCTACGGCCTGAAATCTCCACTCTCCATTCTTTTTATACAAACGACCAAATTCTACAGCAGTCTCTCGCGAAAAATTTTCTTTTAATTCATAGCGAACCAGTTCGCTTCCCGTATCCAAATTGGTAATTTTGATAAAAGCATTTTTGATATTGCTAAAATTGGCATTGATTTTATCTGCTTCGTGAATAGTGACCGCAAAAGTTATTTCCTCAATTTCAGGATTGATTTTCTCTAAAATAACTCCGTAAATAGTCTTATTCTCCTGACCTCGGTTGTTTTTGTCAGGAATCGATTGCAGTACCGAACCGTCACAGGATTGCAGATTATTGTAAAAGATAAAATATTTATCGTTAGGTAGTTTGCCGTCAGCACCTAGCATAAAAGCAGAGACATCAATCTCGTAGCTTTGTCCTGCCTCTGTCACCTGCCAACCGAGGGCGATCGCCATTTTTTTTAAACCGGGCGCTTCTTTAGATATATTAAATCTCTCACCCTTACTTAATTGCATTGCCATCTGCTTATTTGTTAAACATAAAATTTTATACTCCTAATCTTAATGTTAAGTGGCACAATAAGTTATTTAATTAATGAAATTTAACAGAGTTTCTCTAATCGCGGGCTTGATTAAAAATATCTGCTGCCTGTATCTGAATTTATTGAGATTTACTTACAGAGAATTACCTAAGTGAAAACCGGGCTTGATTCCCAAGCGGTTTCTACAATTGAACTTAATTTGACATTGGTTTGGAGCATTTTCAGGACTAGGTAACAAGGTAACAAATTTACTAAAATCTCCAGACGAGACTGTTCCGCTTCCGGTTCTTGCTTCACCTCCAACTCCCCAGCCGGAAACTGCAAATAATCGGCAGTTCCCGCTGCCAAGTCGTGAGTAATGGGAGCAATATTATTACGATTTTAGCTGCAATACTTGTCAACAAAACTCTGCAATCCTGCCTGATATCCTGCTCCTACCGCCTGAAATCTCCACTCTCCATTCTTTCTATACAAACGACCAAATTCTACAGCAGTCTCTCGCGAAAAATTCTCTTTTAATTCATAGCGAACAAGTTCGTTTTCTGTATCCAAATTGTAAATCTTGATAAAAGCATTTTTTATATGGCTAAAATTTGCATTAATCTTTTCTGCTTCGTGAATAGTGACAACAAAAGTTATTTCCTCAATTTCAGGATTAAGTCTTTTTAAGATAACGCCGTAAATCGTTTTATTCTCTTGACTTCGGTTGCTTTTATCCCGAATCAATTGCAGTACCGAACTGTCACCGGATTGCAGATTATTGTAAAAGATAAAATATTTATCGTTAGGTATTTTGCCGTCAGCACCTAGCATAAAGGCAGAGACATCTATCTCGTAGCTTTGTCCTGCCTCTGTCACCTGCCAACCGAGGGCGATCGCCATTTTTTTCAAACCGGGCGCTTCTTTAGATATATTAAATCTCTCACCCTTACTTAATTGCATTACCATCTGCTTATTTGTTAAACATCAAACTTTATAGCGTTCATGTTAATATTAAGTGAGACAATTACTTTTGTTCTTTAAGAAAACTTAATATTTTGTCTCTAATAGCGGGTCTCATTAAAAATATGTGCTGCCGCTCTCCGAATTTATTGAGATTTACTCATAGAGAATTACCTAAGCAAAAACCGGGCTTTCTACAAAACCCGGTTTCAACAATTGAACTTAGTTTGACTCTAATTTTGAACATTTTCTGAACTAGGTGGCAAGGTCACAAAATTCCCAAAAGCTCCAACCGTTTGATAGCTTTTTTTCCCTAATTCAGTTGTGTAAATACTGACAACACCATAATTTTGACGCTGCGTTGTATTGTCTAGCAAGCTTTCGATCGTGCCCCGCTGCGAAGTCAGCAAATTCTTGCAACTGCCGATCAAAGTATCTGTAATGCCGCCCAAAGCTTTCGGCACGCGAGAATCTTTGCACACAGTGCTTTCCAACTCGTTTTCGAGTACGCCGGAAGCATAAGTTAGGTATTGATCTCTCGCAGGATTCGTAAATGCCATGCCGGCGGCTAGAAGAGTCAGAGCCATCGCGACTTTTCCCACATTGCCGAAAAAATTAGAAGTTGACTTGTTAGTATTCATTGCGTTATCAATATTCATTTTTTTTTAGCCCCGTTGATTTATAAGCTTCTCTTGATTTAAACTACACCTCTTCAGAAACCGATTTCCGAAAGGAGGGGACAGTTTTTAGATTGGAGGCCAGTTGCGAGTAAGTCTCTCACTGGTTTACCTTCCTTTTACGTTTCCCCCTCCCTCAAATCCGGTAAATCTTCAACAAAACATTTAGCTGGTTTTAGCTGGTTTAGCTGGTTCCCAGGCAAAGCGTGGGGACGAGGAGCCTGGAAACGAGGAATTTAAACTTAGTTTCGCTTTGATTTTTGCCGATCGATCTCCCGCTGCAACTCTTCAATCTGACGGCGCAAAGCCTCCGTCTCACTGTTAGGCGTTTGCGACTTCACATCAACCGCACCCTCAGCTACAGCCCGCTTGTAGTTCCCTAGCTTAATTTGGCGGTATTCCTCGGAACTGGCCCAGTCTCGCAAATACCGCAGGCGTTCCACCGGGAAAGGGTGACTCAGCATCACGCCCTGACCACCGTTGTAAAGTAAAAATTTATACACTTGGTTGAGATTGTCTCGATCGAGCTCTTGATAGTTGTCAGACTGGCGGATAAATTCTTGCAAACTGCATTGGTCAGCATATTTACTGCTAACTCCCGCCAGTTGCATCATCGTCTTCATCACACTGTTCAAGTCATCCGTTACCAACAAAGCCGCCCGGTCTGCCGACAATTCAGCCTTGCGCCGCCACTCGTAAAAAGCGAAAATTAAACCGCTACCGACCATATTTCCCAGCCCGAAAGTCATCTCGCCAATTGTCGATGCGACGCTCATCGCCCACATCGCCATTTGATTTAAAGTTGGATGACCGCATTTAATGTGTCCCAACTCGTGAGCCAAGACTACCCGCAGTTCCGCCTCGTCCAACAAGTCTAAAAGACCAGTGTTTAATACTACATAAGGTTGGTTTTTTCCCAGGGCATAGCTGTTAACTGAGGGATTCTGAGAAACAAACAAACCCGGTTCTGGAAAAACATCTAAAGCCTGCACGCACTCCCGAAATATATGATAAATGCTGGCATATTGGCGTGGCCCGACTTGAATGCTATTTCCCATTAGGTAAACGAATTGCGGTCGTTCGTAGACAAATTCTACAAATTTGCTGGCAATTAAGTCAAATCCAGGCACGCTGCGTAACGCTTCCTCAGCTTGGCGATCGAGGGGATGCTGAAATGCTTCGCTAGAAATTCCCGTATAAGTAGGCATAGTTGTTGCAAAAGTTACATTCAAGATATCAGGATTGCCGATCGCTGCTGGTGCTAGCTGGCGCCTAACTTATAATATTATCGCGACAAATATTCAACTGTTGTGGAATAGGGCGGAAAGCCTGTTCAAATTAGCGTTAAAATTGTGATTCTGGTACAGGCGCGATCGACAAACCTCTTTCACAGGGCCTGTGTATCGCCTCACCCAAAAATTGGAACGTGCAAAAATGGCTATCCTGCAACTCGAAAACGGTACAACCTACACTCAACAAAGCGACATTACCCGAGAACTCGCTCCCTTAAACATTCAACTCAACCGCTGGCCCGTGGGTGACAGCCCTGAAATTCAAAATTTGTTAGCTAAAGATGCTCTTGACGACAATCAAAAAGAGCAAGTGTTGCAAGCCCTCGACGGCTACTTTCAACAACTCAAGGAAACCGCAGGCTATCAATCGCGCGACTTAATCGTACTGCACCCAGAAATTCCCAACCTCGACACCATGCTGTCCAAATTCAACAAGTGCCACATCCACGCCGATGATGAAGTCCGCTATATCGTAGCAGGCGAGGGCATTTTCGGCTTCGTGCGGCCCGACGGCAGCCAAGTCGAACTCACAGTGCAGCCGGAAGAATTTATCAACGTACCGGCGAATACAGAACACTGGTTTTATTTGACAGCAGCCCGGAAAGTTAAAGCGGTGCGCTATTTTACCACCCAAGAAGGCTGGACGCCGGAGTATACCGATACGGAAATTCGATCGGGCTTAGCCATCGTTTAAATATGCCAGCTAAAGATAAGTTTCATGAACTCGTCAAGATTGCCCTCCAAAATCAGGATTGGACAATTACTCATGATCCTTATCATATCGATCTGGGATTTGTGGATTTTTATATCGATCTGGGTGCAGAACAGTTATTAGCAGCTACAAAGGATAATGAAAAAATTGCGGTTGAAATCAAAACGTTTTTAGCACCATCGACTATTTCAGAATTTCATACCGCAGTGGGACAATTTATTAACTATCGGATTGCATTAGAATATGACGATCCAGAGAGAACTCTCTACTTGGCAGTTCCCTTAGATGTTTACACGAGATTTTTCAACTACTCATTTATTCAAAGGGTGATTGAACGCAATCAAATTCCGCTTTTAGTTTACGATACCGAAAAAGAGGAGATTTCTCAATGGATAAAGTAAGTTTGTATCGTCAATATATTCAGGAGTTGCTAACTGAACGATCCCAGCGACGATCGCCTAGCGATCCAGTTTCCAGCGAGACGATTTTCGATCGGGTAAGTGATCGCTATCAACTTGTAAATGTGGGTTGGAAAAACGGTAGCACTCGAATTTATGGCTGTGTGATTCATGTAGATATTAAAGATGGTAAAATTTGGGTGCAGCATGACGGGACTGAAGAAGCGATCGCCAATCAATTAATAGCACGAGGTGTCCCATCCCAGGAAATTGTGCTAGCCTATCATGCACCTCATGTCCGACAATACACCGAATTTGCAGTTGGTTGATCCGCCTCAAATTTTGTGGTTTGAAGATTGCAAAATGCTCAAAGCAACCGCCTCCGCCACCTTAATCCCATCAATCCCCGCCGACAGAATTCCACCTGCATATCCTGCACCTTCCCCAGCAGGATAAAGACCTTCTGTATTCAAACTCTGATAATCTTCCTTGCGTTTAATCCGAATTGGTGAAGAAGTGCGCGTTTCCACCCCAGTCAAAACCGCATCATCCATCGCAAATCCTTTAATCTGTTTATCAAAAGCCGGAAGTGCTTCGCGGATGGCTGCGATCGCATAATCTGGCAAACTTTCGCTCAAATCAGTCATCACAACTCCCGGCGTATAAGACGGCTGCACACTGCCTAGCGCCGTGGAAGGGCGATTTGCCAAAAAATCACCCACAAGCTGCCCAGGGGCGTTGTAAGTGCCACCTCCTAACTCAAATGCCCGTTCTTCTAAGCGACGCTGAAACTCAATTCCTGCCAAGGGATGACCGGGATAATCCTCCGGCGTGATACCTACCACAATCCCGCTGTTAGCATTGCGTTCATTGCGAGAATATTGACTCATCCCATTAGTAACAAGTCGCCCCGGTTCGGACGCAGCCGCTACTACCAAACCACCGGGACACATACAGAAACTATATACAGAACGATTGTTTTGGCAATGGTGAACCAGTTTGTAATCGGCGGCGCCCAAAAGCTTATGGCCCGCCCGATCGCCAAAACGACAGCGATCGATGATAGTCTGCGGATGTTCCACCCGAAAACCAATAGAAAAAGGTTTAGCCTCGATGTAAACCCCGCGCGAAAACAACATTTCAAAAGTATCGCGGGCGCTGTGTCCCACCGCCAGAACTATATAATTACTAGCAATATATTCTCCACTGGCTAGGGTAACTCCCTGCACTTTTCCATTTTCGATATGGATATCTTCTACACGAGTTTGAAACCGAATTTCTCCGCCTAATGATTCAATTTGGGCGCGAAGACTTTGGACAATTCCAACCAGTTTGAACGTGCCAATATGCGGTTTATTAATATATAAAATTTCTGGTGAAGCTCCCGCATTCACAAGTTCCGTCAACACCTTCCGCCCATAATGCTGAGGATCTTTAACTTGGCTGTAGAGTTTTCCATCGGAAAAAGTACCCGCACCACCTTCGCCAAACTGGGCGTTAGATTCTGGGTTGAATTCTGATTTTTTCTTCCAAAATCCAAAGGTGTCAACCGTGCGATCGCGCACTGCTTTTCCGCGTTCTAAAAGGATGGGACGAAACCCCATTTGTGCCAGCATCAGACCTGCAAACATACCGCACGGCCCTGTACCAATCACAATGGGGCGAATCGTCAAATTGCTGGGGGCTTTGGCTGCAAAGCGATAACTCGTGTCTGGTGTCACCATTACATGAGGATCTTTTTTGAAGCGTTGGAGAAGTTGCTTTTCCTGTGTCGTCTCTACATCCACAATATAGACAAGGAGGATTTCTGCTTTTTTACGAGCATCGTAGCTGCGCTTGAAGATGGAATAGCTGAGCAATTCTTCGGGGGGAATTTGCAGCTTTTTGAGAATGGCACTGGCGATCGCATCTTGAGGATGATCTAGGGGGAGTTTTATTTCGGTTATTCGTAACATATAGTGGAAGGAAGAAGGAAGAAGGAAGAAGGAAGAAGGAAGAAGGAAGAATAAAAATCCCGAACAGAAGTATTATAACTATTTAACCGGAGCTCCTACGGGCGATCGTTATGGGTTGATCGATTTTTGATTTTAGATTGAAGAAACGTTATAATAAGCAAAAAATTAAGTTTTGTAAAGACCCTTGACTGCAACATTTACACCCAAAAACAGCCGCACCTGGCACGCTCTCAACCCCCTCTGGCAAGGAGCCGAAGACGCAGTACAGAAGGGTTTGCCCCATACCAAGCTCGCGCCGGCATGGCAAATACTGCTCCTGGGCGACGGTTCCCCCACCCGTCACCTGCAACTGCTGACAGGGGAACCCACAGAAGTTGATGTCATCGATATGTCTTTAGTGGGTGAAGACGCAGACGGCGCGCCCCAGCAAATTGTCGCGGTTCCGGGGCCGCGCCTGCGCCGCCAAGTGTGGCTGCGGACTGCTTCGGGACAGCGCTTAGCCTATGCGACTTCTTGGTGGGAAGCGAGTCATGTAGATGAATATTTACAAAATAAATCTTTGCCAATTTGGGCTAGTTTAGCGCGGCTGCGAACAGAATTGTATCGCGATGTGCAGGGCATTTATTGCGGTGATTCGGTGGCCTTGGAGTCAGCTTTTGAACAGTCGGGGCCTTTTTGGGGACGACACTATTTGTTTTGGCATCATGGTAAGCCCTTGACTCTGATTTATGAGGTTTTTTCTCCTTATTTAACTAAGTATTTGGGCCCGATGAAATTGGATGTGGATTGAGATGCTATCGGCTTATCTAGGGTTTGGGCATCTGACGCACTTTACTAATTGTGACACGCTTGCCTTAGTTCTTTTTGATAAACCGCGAAGGACACAAAGAAGAAGAGGAAGATAGATCGGGAGGGTATACAGCCGGATTTGGTATGAGCTTCCCCGACTTCTTGAAGAAGTCGGGGAGCTGGATTTTCTACCTATTCATAGTTGTTCGACGAAAATTTACTCGCAAACCGTCGCGAGGATGAGGCATCGGTATTGCGATCAAATTCAAATCTTGATCCGGTAACAGATCCCACTCGTACTCCCGAACCATCTTTGCTGCAAACAACTTCATCTCTAACCGGGCAAATTCTTTGCCCAAACATTCTCGCAAACCGCCGCCAAATGGCACGTAGCTGAAAGGTTTAGGCGATCGCTCCGAGCTAAATCGATCGGGGTCGAATCGATCGGGTTCAGGATAAAGTTGACTATCCTGATGGGTTTGAGTAATCCCAGAAACAACGCTCCAACCCTTGGGAATTTCATAGCCGCCGAACTCACAAGCATTAATTACTGTCCGAAAAACACCTCCCGCCGGTGGAACTAAACGCAGCACTTCTCGCAGCACCTGTTCTAAATAAGTCATTTGTTTGAGCTGTTCCAAGGTTAGCGGTTCAGTTGCGGGGAACTGCTGCTGTTCGGCCCGCACTTTTGCCATCACATCGGGATGTTGAGCTAGGAGGAGGCAAAAAGAGGCGATCGCCGAAGTTAAAGTTTCGTGTCCCGCAAACAGCAGCAACAGCACTTGATCTTTTAACTCATCCAAACTCAAACTATTTCCCTCGTCATCGCGAGCCGAAATCAGCAAACTCAAAGCATCATTGCCACTAGGAGTTCCTTGCTGGCGATCGCGAATAATCTTTTCCAGTTCTGCCAACAGCAGCTTGCGGCACTTTTTCGCCTTGCCAAACAGAGTCCAAGGCACATCTAAAGGAATCGAAAATAAACCCTTAGACCAAGTTTCAAAATAATGTCCTAGCGCCGTTTCCGAACCCTTTTCCATCCCTACTAACAACTTACCCGCAACATCAAAAGTATAATTTCTCAGTTCAGGATACCAAGTCAGGGTTTCCATTTTGACCCATTTTTCCAAATAGCGCTGAGTGATATCTTCCATCGCGCCGATGTAGCCGGCTAAAGCTCGCGGCTGAAACGCTTGGTACAGCAACTTGCGCCGATTTTGGTGGTTAGCACCCGTTTGCAGCGACAAGGAAAGCGGCCCTAAAAGCGCTTTCGTACTCGGAGGAAAACTCACAACAAAATATTGGTTTTCATTGCTTAAAACAAACAAACTAGCCTCTTGGCCACGCATAAACACGGTAGGCTCTCCGAAAATGCTGGTTTTGAAAATGGGCCCGTACTGCTGGTGGCGTTTTTTGGCAAATTGGGAATCTCGCAAAAACTTGAGGCTATCGCCAATTAGGGGTAAACCGAAACTGCCGGGAGGTAATGCCATTTTAGATTTTAGATTTTAGATTTTAGATTTTTAATATCATATCAATTTTAGTTGGAGGGTGGGCAATACGCACCAGACAAATTTATGAAAAAATAACTTTTCTCTGTTGGTAGCCTGTCGGGTGCGTCTTTAAATTTTAGATTTTAGATTTTAGATTTTAGATTTTAGATTTTAGATTTTAGATTTTAGATTTTTAATATCATATCAATTTTAGTTGTCTAGTTCATCTTGTCAACCAGACAAAATTCTGCTAAAATAACTTTTATATGTTGGCGTCTGTAGGGTTTGTCAGTCTTAAGGTTAGTACAAAAAGAACTGGTTTTTCCAACTGACGCACCTTAGTATTTTGACCAACAAACCCATTTAATTTTCTGCCCTTTTAATCGGAATCTCGATTATAAATTCAGTGCCTTTCCCCACCACGGAGAAACACTTGATTTCACCTTTATGTTTTTCTACAATAATTGAATGGGAAATCGCTAAACCCATCCCCGTTCCTGAACCGACCCGTTTGGTAGTATAGAAGGGGTCAAATATCCGTTGCTTGACTTGATCGGTAATACCTGCACCGTTATCAGAAATTCTAATCACAGCGAGATTACCTTCTACCTCTGTACGAATGCGGATAATTCCCGGATTTTCGAGCGGTTCTTGTAACACGTCAATAGCGTTAGCAATAATATTCATAAACACCTGATTCAATAGTCCGGCGTAGCACTCCACCAGTGGCAATTTGCCGTATTCTTTCACGAGTTGAATTGCGGGGCGCTCAGGCTGAACTTTCAGACGGTGTTCTAAAATCATCAATGTGCTGTCGATGCCTTCGTGAATGTTAACCTTTTTCATGTCAGATTCATCGAGGCGAGAGAAATTTCGCAAACTCCGCACGATATCCCGGATGCGAGTAGCTCCCATCTGCATAGAAGACAGCATTTTTGGCAAATCGTCTAGCAAGAAATCCAGCTCTAACACTTCTATTTCCTGCTGAAGAGCTAAAGAAGGTTCTGGGTATTCATTTCGATACATTTGCAGCAGTTTCATCAGGCTTCCGGCGTATTCTTCTGTGTAGGTAAGATTGCCGAAAATAAAGCTTACCGGGTTATTGATTTCGTGGGCAATTCCTGCTACCATCTGACCGAGACTCGACATTTTTTCTGCCTGCACGAGTTGAGTTTGAGCTTGCTGGAGTTCGCACAGAGTTAATTCGAGTTTGGCAGCTTGTTCTTGCGCTATCCGTGCTGAATCGACGCTTTTAGTGTAAAGTTCAGATTGACTGATGGCGATCGCCAATTGATCGCCAATTGCCTCCATTAACTCCACTTCCTCTTTTGTCCACTTGCGAACCTCCCTGCAAGAAACGCAGCTAACAACACCAGTTAAACCTCCGGCACTTTTAATCGGCAAATCCAAGACAGACTTGTAACCCACCTGCAAAAAGAATTCCCTTTCTACTGGATTGCTGAAAGTGGCAACATCATCTATTTGATAAACTTCCAACTTAGCGATTTTTTGCGGCAGCGTACCCGTTATGTCAGCAGGGTAATAACCCAAAAGCGAGAACAAGTCATCATTTTTAGATTCGTGGACGACATCCCAAGCAGGTGGCGAAGCGTCGGGCAAATACCAGATAAACACACAGCGATCGACTTGCAGCAAGTCGCGAATCTGCTGCACAGTTGTTGCCAAAATAGTATCTAAATCTAGAGATTCGCGGATATTACTAGCTAGCTGGTTGAGCAGCGTTTCCTGCTCCGCTAACTTGCGGAATCGCGCTTCTGAAGCTTGCAATTTTCGTTGATCTTCTTTTTGTTGTGTAACGTCCAAACCCAAACCGATTAAGCCGATCGCGCTGCCATTGCCATCTTTTACCTTAGCTTTGATTACCTCTAAATGGTGATTTTTACCATCAGCAAACTGGATAATTTCATCAGCATAAAAAGGAGTATCTTGACTCCAGACTTGCACGTCAGACGCCATGCAGTTAGCAAATGCTTCTGCTCCCAAAATTTCACAAGAGTGAGATGCTGCCAAAAATTTTTCTTCAGGAACGTTGACAGATTCGCAAAAAGTTTTGTTAACCAAAAGCATCTTACCTTTAGTGTCAGTCAGCCATACCCAGATCGGAGCGTTGTCAATAATTGCCCTCAAAGTTTGCTTTTGTCTGGCGAGAGCTTCTTCTGTTTGTTTCCGCTTAATTCCCAGGGCGATCGTATCGGCACTTGACGCCAAAGCAATCAGCGTTGATTCGTTCAACTCTTGGCGAGCAAACATCGCGATTACTCCCAGCAACTGATTGTCAATAATTAGCGGATATCCAGCAAAAGCCACCATTCCTTCTCGTGAGGCCCATTTTTTGTCCTGGATTAGGGGATCTTCTTTCACACAATTAGTGATGTGAGGTTGTCGCTCCAGGGCGATTAAACCAATCTTGAACTCGCCGACAGCAATACGGCTGTGAGCGCCGTCAATATGAGTATATATCCCCGCGCTTGCTTGCAGTTGCAATACATTTCTGTCTTCATTCAATGTCCAAATCCGAGCAAAGGCAACATCCAAATGGCGCACAACTGCATCGGCGCAATATTGCAAAGTTGTACGCAAACCCTGGTTTTGAGTTAGAACAATTCCCACATCTGCTGTGAATAAAGAAAGTTTCAATTGTTCTGCTAAAGCTTGTTCTGCTATTTTTCGCTCTGTAATGTCCGTAGCAGCACCGAGACGCTGCTTAATTTTTCCCTCCTCTGTTCTGCTAAATACAATATTCCGGCTGACTAACCAGTGCCAACAATTCTGTTTGTCGCGTACCCGATATTCGTACTCAATAACTTCGCCGTCGGGAGCATTTTCTAATTGCTGAAAATAGCCGGGAAATTTAGCTAAGTCGTCAGGGTGGATGATGGTGGGCAGCAGATTGCTGCCCATGTTTTCAACTTCTGCGCTCGTATAGCCGAGGGTGTCACTGATTTCGCGATTGCTGTAGACATTTCGCTGCTCGCTTTCATCGTAAACAAAGAGAAGATTCGGACTGGTATTGGCAATTCGCTCAACAAAACGCTGACTCTCTTGCAGCGCTGCTTCTGCTTGTTTTTGAGCGGTAATGTCGCGGCCGACACCATACATCAATTCTTCCTCCCAGAAACAGCTACCAGTCCAGGCTATCCACTTGTAAGAACCGTTCCGACAGCGCCAGCGGTTTTCAAACCCAACGGTATTATTCCCCGCAGCAAGACTTTCAGCTTCTTTTAAAGTAGCTTCGCGATCGTCTGGATGCACGAATTCAATGAAGAGTTGGCCAACCATTTCTTCTGGGGAATAGCCGAGGATTTTTTCTGCTGCTGGGTTGATGCGTTTTACATAACCGTCAAAACTAAGGACGCACAGCATATCTAGCGAGAGGGTAAAAAAGCGATCGCCCCCGTTGGGTTCGCTGGATGGGCGATCGTTTTGGGGTGCGACAGCAGAAGCTTTTGAACCAGCCGATACCGCCAAAAACACAATATTTGCTATTGCCAAAAAGCCCAGGGCGAGTTGGCTATCGTAGAAATTATCACCGCTACCAGCTACGAGCCACCCGTTTAAGACAAGCAGTACAATTATCAAAATTGAGAATAAACTGCCAGGGGCGATCGTCCCTACGCTAATTTTTTTTTCATACTTCTTGCTGCCTTCTGCCTTTTCTATTCTGGTGACTGCTGCCGTAATTTTTGTCCACAACACTTGCAGGAATTTCACCAATTTAGTGCTTTTGGATTCTCCTAATTGAACTGAATGTTTCATTCTTTTACTCTATAGTTACTTTGAGTTGTGCTGATTTAAAAATTACAATAAAGATGTTTAAATATTATAAATATTTCCTATTGTGCGAATTCTAGTATTGGATACTTGCGTAAATGTACGCAACACGAGGCGATAATTAAGTGTATTTACGTAAGTAGCCACCAATCTCTTTTTAGCTGGGGTACGCATTTTCTAATTTTTCCGACTCATAGAGAAAGTTTACTTATAATACTACGCGACATATTGTTGTTAGTCATTGGACATTTGGCCTAATTTAGCTAGTCCTAGACGCAGAACCTAATTATCTAGGCTGCGCCTGAAGCTGCTTACCGCCTTATAGTAGCGTGTTATACCGCACTTTTTGCGTCTAGAAATAACTGGGTTTGATGTAGGAAAATACTGCGTTTAGCGCCCTGGCGGTGGGTTGAAAAATCAGGAATATTAGTCAAGTTCAAGCAGGTTGAATTTGAGCATAAATTATGAATTTAAAATAAAGATTAACTGCTAATTTGTGAAGATACAATGAAAAAAATCTTCGTAGCAGTTTTTCGTTGCTCGATATGTTCGCGCGTAATGGCTAATTAGCAATTGGTATTTGGTAACAGGCAATTGGTACTTGATACGAGTTAAAAACACTAGATATCAATTTTGTTCTGATTCATCTGCAGGCGATGGGGGCCAAGGCGCCACAGCACCCAAAGCAGATTTGCGGCCTAATTGCTGTTGCCGAATTCGCTCCAAATTCCCCGCAGGAATAGAAGCTATGAGTTGCCGCGTGTAAGCTTGCTGCGGTTGGCGGTAAATGCGCTCGGCAGTGCCAATTTCCTCGATTTTACCTTTGTTCATGACGATCGCGCGATCGCTCATAAACTTGACCACGCTCAAATCGTGAGAAATAAAAATATAAGTCAGTCCAAACTCTGTTTGCAACTCCTTCAGCAAATTTAAAACTTGCGCCTGCACCGACACATCTAATGCCGAAACCGACTCATCGCAAATAATAAACTTAGGATTCAAAGCCAAAGCTCTAGCAATACAAATTCGTTGCCGCTGTCCACCCGAAAACTCGTGAGGGTAGCGCCGCATAAAATCGGCATTTAAGCCCACTCTCTCCAACAAATAAGCAGCGCGATCGCGCTGTTCTTTGTGGTTCTTACCAAAGCGGTGAATCACCATCGGTTCCATCACCGCATCCCCAATATTCAGGCGCGGATCGAGAGAACTAAAAGGGTCTTGAAAAATAATTTGCATATCGCGCCGCAGCCACCGCAATTTGCGATCGTACTCTTTTTTCATCCGATAATTAGCCATCCACTGCGATGCGGAACTACTTTTCGCAGGAGGCGTAATTTCTTGACCTTCAAAAAACACTTGACCGCTGGCGATCGGAATTAATTGCAGCAAAGCCCTCGCCAAAGTAGATTTGCCGCAGCCCGACTCGCCCACCAAACCCAAAGTCTCGCCCGGGTAAACCTCAAAAGAAATATCGTTTACCGCCATAAAGAAGCGTTTGGTTTCGCCAAACATCCCCTGAACCGGAAAACCGACGCGCAAGTTATTAACAGCTAGCAAAGGCTCGGAAATATGCGGCAGCCGAGGCGGTTTTCCTGTTGCAAAAGCGGGATTTCCCCCGCTGTTGTCGCCGTCTAAATCGGCATTTTTCTCGACAATTACTAATTCGCCGCTAGCATTTGTGGTGACATCCATAAAATCGGAAACTGTCGGCAAGCGGCGCCTTTGCCGATCGAGAGTTGGGCGGCAAGCTAATAAACCTTTTGTGTAAGGATGTTGGGGATTGCTGAAAATTTGTTCGATCGCACCGCACTCAACAATCTTGCCGCGGTACATCACCGCCACCGTATCGCCAATTTCAGCAATGACGCCCAAATCGTGGGTAATAAAAATCATTGCCATGCCTCTAGAGTCCCGCAAGTCCCGCAGCAAAGCTAAAATAGTTGCCTGCACGGTTACGTCCAAAGCCGTGGTAGGTTCATCAGCAATTAATAAAGTTGGATTGCAAGAAATGGCCATTGCAATCATCACGCGCTGGATTTGACCGCCGGAGAGTTCGTGGGGATAGCGATCGAGCATAGCTTGTTTTTGGCCGTTAACGAGCTGCATCAAATCGCGATCGTCCTCCATACCTGCTTGATTCCCCGCAGCAGTCCGGGAGTGCTCTTGCCGCAAAGCCAAACACCGCTGCCTGAGCTCATCGTCGCCCGGTAGCAGCTTCACCTCTTGCAGCAGAGAAGCAGCTTGGCGCCGCGCTTCTGTCTGCGACACCTGTTGGTGCAAACAAAGGGCTTCTGTGAGTTGAAATCCGATCGTATAAACGGGATTTAGCGAACTCATCGGCTCTTGAAAAATCGTCGCAATCTGGCTGCCCCGGTATGTTTGTTTTTCCCTGTCCGGCATTTCCAGCAGATTCACAGGCCCATTGTTAGCGCCGTCTTTTGTCGGAGAAAACCAAATTTCGCCATCGATTTTCGTTGACGAACTCGACAGCAAACCCATAACAGCCAGGGATGTTACCGATTTTCCCGATCCCGACTCTCCCACGATGCCCAGAGTTTGCCCTCGCTTGACCTCAAAGGAAATGCCGTCAACCGCTTTGACGGTTGCAGACGCATCGCCTGCGTCCGCAGATTGAAATTGAACCCGCAGGTTGCGAACTTCTAGGACGGTTTCACTCATGGAAGTCTATGGCAAAAATTAAAGGGAGACTAAGTGGATTGTAGCAGGGCCTGTGGAAGGCAGAAGGCACCGGGAGAGTTTTAAGATTGCTTCGTTCCTCGCGAAGCGTGGCAATCTGAAAACTCAGAGCTAGTTATAGCGGATCTCAATCAGGTGAGGTACTCGCCGGCTTTCTTACCAATTCCGCAATCGAAAATCGAAAATCGAAAATCGAAAATCCCAATCAGTAGCTCACTCAATTGACAATTGCGATAAGTGCCTTCTGCCTGCAATTTTCCTTAAAAACCAATGATTTGAGTGTCAGCAGGCAGTGCAGTGGCTTCGGAGACCTTTTTAAACACAGTTGCCTGCTCGTTTAAGGAATTAGGTCTGGCCTGTCCGGGATTGGTGCCTTGCAACTGAAGGCGCATTTGACCTTCGGGAGTCAACTCAAAAACAGTCTCAACGGTTTCTGTGCTGCTGAGGCCGACATCAAGGTGCATCGGTTTTTCACCGAGATTAACTTTGTACCTCATTTCTTGGGCGCGGACGGCTCCGTCGGGGCCTTTAGCCATGAGAAACAATTTGCCTTCTGGGGCAAAGATGAAGGTGAAAGACTGACCTGATGCTGTGCCTTGCCATTGGCCTAGAAGTTGCTGGTCGAGGGTGCTAGCGGCAGGGGCTGCTGTTTCTTGGGCAATTGTTGGTGTTGCTGCGGATGCTGGGCCGAGTGAGGTGTTGAAGCTAATGAGGATGCCCAAGCAAAGGCTACCTGCGATCGCTTTACCAATCATTTTTGAATTAGACATGAGACCGATCTAAAAATTGGTTATTTGTTTTGTACACTGTAGCGGTAAAACCGTACTTTGTTTAGTTTAAATCTCTTTGATGGATAGATATAGGTTGCGGTTCCAACCTGCAACGCAGTTGTCATCCCCCGACTAAAGCTTTTCCTGAGCTTGTTGAAGCGTCACGGGGCTTTCAGTTTTTGTTTATTGTAAAATCCAATACAAACTCGGCTTAAGCTGAACAGTTCGCTGTTCTGAGTAGATTGTTCTTCACTCAAAACAGCTAATTGACTATTGCGTTCGATCGCACCCCCAGATAGTTTGGCAAATCGATCGCATTAATAGTCTTTCATTAATTTTTTTCAGTATCGGGTTCGACTTGTTCTGTCGGAGATTCCGGCGCGGGTTCCTGTGGATTTCGCGATCGTTTCATGCGCTCCAATGCCTCTGCGTAAGACCAAGCCACGCTCACAAGAAAAGCTTTCGCCATGCCGGACAAATTTTGTGCATCCTCGGTTTCAGGCGCTTCAGCTTTTTGGTTGCCATCGTTCATCATGTTTTTGTTTTCTCCCGGGCAGGTTTTTCTAGCGATTTTTTGCGGTTTGCGATCGATACCCACAAATTATGATTTTTCTTGCACCTGCACCCTACTTATCTTTGAGGATATGACCTTGATTACCACGAATAATATCATAAATACGCTGATTCGATGACCGCATCAGAAAGAAACCTTAACTTCGCTGGTAGCCCGCAGCACTGACTATTGCAGGAAAGTGCGCTTGTAAGTTACGATATCTTTATGAATAGCTTGATTTTTTTCATGACTACTTTCATAAATTAAAATAACTCTTTTAGAGTTTTCTCTAATCAGAATTACCGAGCTGTTGAGAAACTGCCCGGAGCCGTCTAATACGGTTAGCCCTTCCCGAAAATGAGGGGTAATAACTGCCTTGACGTGGTCGCCTTCACCATTGAACTCCAGCACTTGAAAATTCATTTTTTCAGCCACCTCTCGAAACGATTTTTCTATCAAATCAAGACTCTCACCTGTAAACACAGACCTACGGTATTTAGTTATACAGACCAAGTGTATTTTAAGTTCTGTAACAGAATGCCGTTCTCGGCGATAAGTGGTTGTCATTTTTTACAAACCAAGATATGATTCATTAACAGACCAATTTTAGCACAAGCCATGAAAGCACGATATCGCTACAGATTCTACCCAACTAGCCAACAGCAGCAGAGCCTAGCTCAGTTGTTCGGCTGTGTCCGGGTAGTCTGGAACGATGCGCTGGCAATTTGCAAACAGTCAGACAAAAAACCAAGTTCAACAGATTTGCAAAAAATTGTAATTACTCAAGCGAAGAATACTGAAGAAAGAGCTTGGCTGGGAGACGTGTCTTGCGTCCCGTTACAGCAGTCAGTTGCCGACTTGGATATTGCCTTCAAGAATTTTTTCAACTCCTGCAAGGGAAAGAGGAAAGGTCGCAAAGTCGGATATCCTAAGTTCAAAAAAAGAACGAACAGTCAATCAGCGCGTTTTAGAGTAGGAGGTTTTTCTTTGAAAGGTCGTGGGGTATATCTAGCCAAGATTGGTATTGTCAAGCCAATCTGGTCGAGAGAACTTCCGTCTGAACCCAGCTCTGTTACAGTAATCAAAGATTGTGCGAATCGTTACTTTTTAAGTTTTGTGGTAGAGGTTCAACCTGTTCAAGTTGAAGCAAAAAATCCCAGCATCGGAATCGATTTGGGAATTAAAACTTTTGCAGTAATGAGTAATGGCGAAAAAGCAGAAAGTCCTAGTTACAGAAAGCTAGATCGAAAAGTTCGCAAACTTCAGCGCAAGTTAGCTCGTCAACCCAAAGATTCTAAAAGAAGGAATACAACTAGAATCAAGATTGCCAAGTTTCATAACCGCATTGCCGATACCCGGAAAGATTTCCTGCACAAATTATCAACCAAAATAGTCAACGAAAACCAAGTGATTGTTTTGGAAGACCTCAACGTATCCGGCATGGTTAAGAATCGGAAGCTCTCACGGGCAATTAGCCAGCAAGGATGGTACGAATTCCGAACGCTTTGTGAGGCTAAGTCTGAAAAACATGGTAGAGAATTTCAAGTAATTAGTAGATGGGAACCTACTAGCCAAGTTTGTTCAGACTGCGGTTTTAAATGGGGCAAGATTGATTTATCTATCCGCTCAGTGCTTTGTTTAAATTGCAACACTGAGCAAGATAGAGACGAAAATGCTGCTAGAAATATAGAGAAAGTCGGGATGGGGAATCGCCACGACTCTAAATGTACGCAGAGACGGAGTAAGACAACTTCGGTTGCATCAGTCTGTGAAGCGTAAAGAATCCCCGTGCGTTTACGCCGGGGAGTATTTCAACAATAAGAATGGGATACAAGCCCCGTCCTTTTAGGACGGCTTTTCTTGATTTCTAATATACTCCTTCAAAACCTCTAAAGACGCACCACCTACAGAAACAGCAAAATAACTAGGACTCCATAAAGCTTCTTTGTGGGGTTTTCTGTGTCCCGCTTGTCCGTAACGGCGACTGGAAACGCCTTTCAAAGCATTCACTATTTGAGAAATAGAAAGTTTAGGCGGATACTCAATCAGTGTATGAACGTGGTCGCCTTCACCATTGAACTCCAGCACTTGAAAATTCATTTTTTCAGCCACCTCTCGAAACGATTTTTCTATCAAATCAAGACTCTCACCTGTAAACACAGACCTACGGTATTTAGTTATACAGACCAAGTGTATTTTAAGTTCTGTAACAGAATGCCGTTCTCGGCGATAAGTGGTTGTCATTTTTTACAAACCAAGATATGATTCATTAACAGACCAATTTTAGCACAAGCCATGAAAGCACGATATCGCTACAGATTCTACCCAACTAGCCAACAGCAGCAGAGCCTAGCTCAGTTGTTCGGCTGTGTCCGGGTAGTCTGGAACGATGCGCTGGCAATTTGCAAACAGTCAGACAAAAAACCAAGTTCAACAGATTTGCAAAAAATTGTAATTACTCAAGCGAAGAATACTGAAGAAAGAGCTTGGCTGGGAGACGTGTCTTGCGTCCCGTTACAGCAGTCAGTTGCCGACTTGGATATTGCCTTCAAGAATTTTTTCAACTCCTGCAAGGGAAAGAGGAAAGGTCGCAAAGTCGGATATCCTAAGTTCAAAAAAAGAACGAACAGTCAATCAGCGCGTTTTAGAGTAGGAGGTTTTTCTTTGAAAGGTCGTGGGGTATATCTAGCCAAGATTGGTATTGTCAAGCCAATCTGGTCGAGAGAACTTCCGTCTGAACCCAGCTCTGTTACAGTAATCAAAGATTGTGCGAATCGTTACTTTTTAAGTTTTGTGGTAGAGGTTCAACCTGTTCAAGTTGAAGCAAAAAATCCCAGCATCGGAATCGATTTGGGAATTAAAACTTTTGCAGTAATGAGTAATGGCGAAAAAGCAGAAAGTCCTAGTTACAGAAAGCTAGATCGAAAAGTTCGCAAACTTCAGCGCAAGTTAGCTCGTCAACCCAAAGATTCTAAAAGAAGGAATACAACTAGAATCAAGATTGCCAAGTTTCATAACCGCATTGCCGATACCCGGAAAGATTTCCTGCACAAATTATCAACCAAAATAGTCAACGAAAACCAAGTGATTGTTTTGGAAGACCTCAACGTATCCGGCATGGTTAAGAATCGGAAGCTCTCACGGGCAATTAGCCAGCAAGGATGGTACGAATTCCGAACGCTTTGTGAGGCTAAGTCTGAAAAACATGGTAGAGAATTTCAAGTAATTAGTAGATGGGAACCTACTAGCCAAGTTTGTTCAGACTGCGGTTTTAAATGGGGCAAGATTGATTTATCTATCCGCTCAGTGCTTTGTTTAAATTGCAACACTGAGCAAGATAGAGACGAAAATGCTGCTAGAAATATAGAGAAAGTCGGGATGGGGAATCGCCACGACTCTAAATGTACGCAGAGACGGAGTAAGACAACTTCGGTTGCATCAGTCTGTGAAGCGTAAAGAATCCCCGTGCGTTTACGCCGGGGAGTATTTCAATAACTCCTGCCATTCTGATTGAGAAATTGTCTCGCCTCCCGGTTTTGTTAAGCCAAAGTACAGTTCATCTTTAAGGAGATTTGTTTGCTTGGCATTAGTATCCGAAGTTTCGGGAAGTTGAGCGCGGGCCATTGTCGCCGAACAAACAAGCAGGATGAACAGCAGGCCAATCAAGCAAAGACTCTTAAGATGTTTATTCATCAGGAATTACGCGGAAATTCTATATGGTGGGCCGTTGCTTCTAGCCCGCTGTTGAAATGCTGATTGAGAATACTGCAATATCTCAGTTTTAACCACCGAGTCTGATCAACGGGTTTTTAATCGGAATTTGATTTAATTTAACATAAAAGACTTCCAACTCAAAAACCCAGTTTCTCAGGTGAAACTGGGTTTTTGAGCCTCTGTTCTAGTTTATTTATGCTCGCCTACTTGATTGCGTCTGTCATATGAAGTAGCTCAACCTATTTAAACGTCAAACTTTTCAGGTGTTCAGAAACCCGGAAGGGCGAGCACTCTTGGCTCCGCCCCGAAAGCAATCAGGTTTCTCGGTGTTATATTTTTTTAGTTGGAGCTAGTTATCCTTTAATTCGCGGGCACTTCTCTTAGCAGTGTCTTGGTACATCTCCCCCATTTCTTTCACGGCTGCTCCTGCCTCTTGCCCAATCTTCTGAACTCGTTCGCCCGGAGAGTCTGACGTTTCGCGAGCTTCTTGCCTCCATTCCCGCGTTGTTTGGGGTCTTTCAGGATTGTTTAGCTCAGAGTTTGAGCTTGCTTGCCCGCCAAAAAGTTGGTTACTGCGCCCCGAATCAACATTTGTTGTTAGCAGCAGGAAACCGACTAGGACAACACTCAAAAAACTCTTGATTTGAAAGCCCTTAAGCAGGGAACTAATGCGAGCTATGGCTGTGGAAATCAAATTCATCTCAGTAATACTCCCTAAGTTAATTGGTGATAATTTTCAACATTTTTTCATCTAATTGACTCGCTCCAAAACCAGCAGTTAATGCGAGGTAAAGCTAACTTAGCTTTAACTTGTCATTAACCACCTAAATAGAGTTATAGGTTAGCGATTAAATCTGGTAAACACGCCACCTATGTGTCAGCCAATTAGTTTTTTCACACATGATTATCACGTTAACAGCAGCCAAAGAGTTCTACCTCTAACTAAAGTCATAACTTAGTTAGAAGCAAAAACAATATTTTTCAGCACAGGGTTAGAGAATTTTTAATCAATGATGCTATGCAGCGCACATTCTTATTGCAAGCGATCGCCCGTTTTCACGTCAAACCAGTGCAGCAACTGAGGCCCAAAAACCAGCTCTACAATTTCTGAGTTCCAGTGGCCGTCATTTGGCAGCAAAGCCCGCACCGTTACTGACTCCAAACCTTTAACTCGGACGCTAACTAAATTTTGCATCCCCAAGTTTTCCACTAAATAAACCTCACCTTTAATTGCCTCTGGGGCCGACATATTGCCGGCCTCTACATCTGCAAAACTGACGTGTTCCGGGCGAATTCCTAACACAATTTCTGGCGGCACAGTCGGCATATCTGGTAGTCGAACTCGAAAATCCCCCAACACAGCAAAATTGCCCTGGCATTTAAGCACGAGCAAATTCATTTGCGGGCTGCCCACAAAACCAGCTACAAACTGATTTGCAGGACGGGTATAAATTAAGTGTGGCGGATCTAGCTGCTGCACGTTGCCGCTGTTGAGAACTGCGACTTTCGTAGAAAGGGTCATTGCTTCGGTTTGGTCGTGAGTTACGTAAACTACAGGAGCTTTTTGGGAGGAAAATAATTGTTTGAGTTCGGCCCTAACTTTTTCCCGCAATAATGCGTCGAGATTGCTCAAAGGTTCGTCGAGCAAAAATACTTCAGGTTGGCGCACTAATGCGCGGCCGAGGGCGACTCGCTGCCGCTGTCCGCCTGATAGTTTTCCGGGTTTGCGATCGATTAATTCCGTCAATCCGAGGGATGTGGCAACTTCTGTCACTAACCGATTGATTTCGCTGGAGGAGATTTTGCGAAGTTTGAGGCTCGATGCCATATTCTCGTATACTGTCATGTGCGGATACAGCGCGTAACTTTGAAAAACCATTGCAATATCCCGATCGCCCGGTCTGAGATAAGTGACATCGCGATCGCCAATTCTAATCTCGCCTCTAGTTGGCTGTTCCAACCCTGCAATTAACCGCAGCGTCGTAGATTTGCCACACCCCGATGGCCCCAACAAAGTCAGAAATTCCCCTTCGCTGACATCCAAACTAATGTCTTTTACGGGAACTACTTTAGGGCTGTAGGTTTTATTGAGGTTTTTGAGTTGCAATTTTGCCATGATTTTTAAAGTGTTGACTGTTGACTGTTGACTGTTGATTGTTGATTGTTGACTGTTGATTGTTGACTGTTGACTGTTGACTGTTGACTGTTGACTGTTGACTGTGTTGTTTGACTCGTTCCCAGGCACAGCCCAGGAACCAGTTCAATCTAAAATCTAAAATTTAAAATCGATTTATCCTTTTACAGCCCCCGCAGTTAAACCTTGAACAATCCGCCGCTGGAACACCAAAACCAGCAAAACCAAGGGCAAAGTTCCCAAAACGGTAGCTGCGGCGATCGGCCCGTAAGGAATCTCAAATACTGACACCCCGCTGAGTTGAGCCGTGGCGACGGGGATTGTTTTTAGAGATTCGCGAGTCATAAATGTCAGTGCAAAAATAAACTCGTTCCAAGCTGAAATAAATGTTAAAATTCCAGTTGTGACTAAGGCTGGAAATGTCATCGGCAGTACGATTTGCCACAGCATTTGGAAAGTGTTGTATCCGTCTACTTTAGCCGCATCTTCCAAATCTTTGGGCAACTGTTGAAAGAAACTCCGCATTACCAAAATTGTCAGCGGCAAATTGATCGCAGTATAAGGAATAATTAATGCTAAATAATTATTGCCTAAATCCAAAGCTTTGACAATTTCTAGCAGTCCCAAAAATAGCAGCACCGCCGGAAATAGCGTTACAATCGTCACAGTTGCCAGGATAATTCTCTCGCTCCACAGCCGCAACCTGGCTAAAGCGTAAGCTGCGGGAGCGCCTACTGCTAAACACAGCAATGTTGAAGTAATGGAAACAAAAGCGCTATTTAAAATGTAAAGTGCAAAGGGGCGGCGCTGGAATAGGGACAGGTAATGCTCGAAAGTAATTCGTTTGGGAATGTAGACGTTCGGAATCGCTGAAATATCCGCATTTACTTTGAAAGATGTTAACACTTGCCAGATAATGGGTGCGAGAAAATATGCGACGATTAATATCGCCGAGATTGGCAAGATTAATTGCCGGATGTTAAAGGCTTTTTTCGTGGGTTGTTCGCGGGCGATCGACATAATTTATACCAATGAAATAAAAGTGCAACTGTTGGTTATCTCAAATCCCAAACCTAAAATCTAAAATCCTCTTAGTTTCCTCCTGCTGCATTGGTGCGCGCTCTCGATAACAGGTAAGCGGCGATCGCAACTGCTGCCACTAACATCAAAAAAGTACACACCACCAAAGCCGCCCCATACCCAAAGTCTAAATACCTCATTACCGTGCTGTAAATGTAGATAGAAACCGTCTCCGTTGCCCCCGCCGGCCCCCCTCCCGTCATCACCTGAATCAAGTCAAAAATGCCGAAAGCTTGGGCAAATCGAAACAGCACAGCAATCACAATTTGCGGCATCAGCAGGGGCACGGTAACTTGACGGAAACTCTGCCAGCTACTCGCGCCGTCAATGGCGTGGGCTTCGTATAAATCACCGGGAATCGATTGCAATCCCGCTAGCAAAAGCAAGCTGACAAACGGCGTAGTTTTCCACACATCTGCTGTAATCACTGCCATCATTGCCAAAGTCGGATCGCCCAGCCAGCTAATGCTATTTTGAATCAATCCTAATCGCCTCAAAATGTCGTTAATAACGCCGTATTGGTCGTTAAAAATCCACGCCCAAGCTACTCCCATCAATGCCGTCGGCAGCGCCCAAGGCAGCAAGGAAATTGTCCGCACGATGCCACGCCCTGTGAAGGATTGATTTAAGACTAAGGCAATGCCCATACCGAGAATTAATTCCAGCACAACAGAGGCGACAGTAAATACTGTGGTGTTGGCTAAAGTTTGCCAGAAACGCCCGTCGCCTAAGATTCGACTGTAGTTAGCAAAACCAGAAAAAACCAGTTTTAATTCTGTACCGAGGTTTTGGGTGAATAAACTCAGCCAAAAAGCGCGCAATATTGGGTAAGCAAATACTAGCATCAGAATTATCAAAGCTGGTGCTACTAATATCCACCCGGTTTTCTGTTCGCGCTGTCGCATCTTGTCTAATTGCATATTTCTCACCTTTGTATTTCTCGCTTGTAGCCGAGTCTCGATCCCCCTAAATCCCCCTTAATAAGGGGGACTTTGAAAGTTCCAGTTCTTCCCCCTTATTAAGGGATACTTTGAAAATTTCAGTCCCCCCTTATTAAGGGATACTTTGAAAGTTCCAGTTCCCCCCTTATTAAGGGGGGTTAGGGGGGATCGAGTGGCTCATTTTCCGACAGGAAACTGATATTAACTTTGAACTCAAGTTGAAAATGATTGCCATTCCTGTGTTCCGAAAAATATCGTTTTTATTAAGCTTATTTAATCGGAAACACAAATTTACAAAGCTTGGGGTTGTTTCAAACTGCCTAATAAATTGCGAGTTTCGCTAGCTGCTGCTTTCATTGCTTGTTCTGCACTCATTCTCCCGGTAAAAGCTGAACTCAAATAACGCTGCAAAATATCAGAAGCTTGAGCGTATTGTGCTATGGGCGGGCGCAACGCTGGGCGTTCTACTACTTTTAGCAGTTGCGGGTAGTGGGGATATTTGGCGACTATTTCTTTGTTGGTAAATAGGGATTTGTAACTGGGAATTAAACCAGTTTCTAAAATAAATTTGCGCTGGGTTTCCTCGCTGGTAAGATACTGAATTGCTTTCCAGGCTTGTTCTGGATGTTTGGAAGTTTTGGCAATTCCCCAGCCCCAGCCGCCCAAGCAGGAACCGCCTGTTTGACCGGCACTGCTGAGCATTGGCTCGATCGCAATTTTGCCTCTAACATTCGATCCTTCGGCATTTGCCAGCTTCCAAACATACGGCCAGTTTCGCAAAAATAGCGCTTGGCCATTTTGAAACAAGAGCCTGGTTTCTTCTTCGCCGTAGGTGGTGACACCCGGAGGAGAAATGCCAGAGGCGATCGTATTTTTGAGAAATTCCACTGCTTTAATTGCCTCCGGTTTATCTAACCCAACTTCAAAAGTTTGAGGGTTTGCCCAGAAGCCACCGAAACCGGAGAGCACTTCGACAAACATCGCAGAGACTCCCTCGTATTGTTTGCCTTGCCACAGATAACCCCAAGTTGCTTTTCCCTGTTTTTGTAAGTTTTGAGAGATTTTTACCATCTCTTCAAAGGTTTTCGGGGCTGGAATTTTCGCTTGTTCTAAAATGTCTTTGCGGTAATAAAGCATTCCGGCATCGGAAGCGTGGGGAATGCGGTAAAGTTTGCCCCGATACCGCCCGCCTTCGACGTTACCTTGGATGAATTTGGAAAGTTGTTCGGGGGGAATTTTGTCTGTCAAATCCCTTACCCAACCTGCGGCTGCAAATTTGGGAACCCAGACAATATCCATGTTGATGATGTCGTAAGGCGATTCGCCTAAAAGAAAGGCAGATGTGTAAAGATTTTCTATGAGGTTGGTGTCAAAAGGCCCTTCTATGAGGTTGATGCGAATGTCGGGGTTTTTCTGTTCAAATTCTTTGACAAAGGGTCTCCAGTTAACAATGTCTTGGCCTTGCATTAACATGGTGAGCACGACTGGCTGTTGAGTTAGTGCCGGCAGAATAAATAAAAGCAAGACGGCGGTTAATGTGGCAGCGAATAACGCTAAAAGACGGGGACGCTTCTGGCTTCGTTGCTGCGGGGAGTTTATTTTTTGCATTTGTTTTTGAGAAATGGCGGTGCGATCGCCTTATTTCTCTCATAACTCGCTTTCTTTTGTTTCGCTGCATTTAGCGAGTTTGTGCAATAAAAGTTTAAGTAAACTTTAGCTTACTTAATAATGCTTGAGTGCAGAATGCAAATTTTGATTTAAGTAGGTCGAAGGGGAGTTAAGTAGACATCTATCTCTAGAGAGATATTGAGACAATTGTCTAAGCTAGCAGTTGTCAATCGGATGCAATAAAGTATGAGCACGGCAAGGTCGTGTCATGGGCCGGATATCTGTAATTCACTCAATTGAAAACGGCTATACCAATTTAAAAAAGTCTTGCTACCACCATCAATTTTATACCAATTATTAAAAGTCGGAGAGTCCCGCGCCCGACTTAGGCTTGGTCTAAGTGCCTACAGATGCTGGCATCCCATCTATATTTATCCCTACTTTTAAGAATGGGTATAACTTTTTTTGCTCGCCCGCTCCACAAGCTATTCTGCTATAAAACGTCGGTTTCTAAGTAAGTCCTAAATACAAAAAACACCGCTCCTCAAAACAGGAGAACGGTGTATAGGGGGTGTTATGGGTTGTTGTCTGGCATTAACCTTAACAAATCATGATCTGTTGAGGCTATGCCTTGTGATGGTTAAAAAATTGGCACAAACCTGCATGATCGCCCGTTGCTCGATCGACCGCGAGCGATTAGCCCAACCATTCCACAACAGCATCTTCCTTGGTATTGGTGCGCCGTTCTGGGGTTTCGCGGTTGAATTTCAAGTGGATGGCGCGGTTTTGCTCGCCGTCTGCTGCTACTGCAAAAATCGGATAGTCGATTAAGCCGTCTTGGAAGGACATCTGGAAGCGGAAAGTGCCGTCCGGATTGAGTTTAATCGGCTGTCCGCCTACGTAGACGGTAGCGTCAGGCTCGGTGGCCCCGTAGACGATCAGTTCGGCATCAGCAACTAACCAGAACTGGCGGGGGCGCATCGGGGCGGCGAAGCCAACTCCCGACATACCGACACCGGACATACCGAAACCGGACATGGTGAGGCCGGACATACCGACACCCGACATACCGACACCCGACATGGTGAGGCCGGACATACCGACACCCGACGCGGTGAGGCCGGACATGGTGGGAGCCGCCCACATTCCGACGCCGGAGGGGAACACGTAGGAACTTAGAGCTTGTTCGTGGATGCCGACTTGCTGGACGGAACCGGCGACGTGCTGCATGGAACCGAAGACAGAACCCGCTACGCGCAGGGATTCAGCAGATTCTGCCATGCCGAAGATTTGTTCGTAGATGGCGTTGCTGGTGCTGTAACCACCGCCATTGGCTGCTTGTGCGAGTTTCTTGGCCGGAGGAACCAGTTCGGCGAAGGTTTTGCCTTGCAACTCTTCTTCCCAATCGAGGGTGATGAATTGATCTTCAATCCAGTCGCTGGGATAGACGGGAGGAACGCGGACTTGGGCCGATCGAGCTAATACCAGCCAGCGGCCATCTGCACAGCGGTAGCCGATGTCGATCGCATAATCCCGATCACTCACGGGGATTGGCACGTACCATTCCCGCGCCAGTTCGTCGCAGGGATATTCTTGAATGCTGTGTGGGCTTTGAATGTCGAGGTTAACATCTGTAACGTCGTAGATCCGCAGGGCGAGTTGCTGTCCTCCTTGGCGACGCAATTCTTCTTTGCGATCGTTGGGAATGTCCCAGTAAGTGTAGGCCCATTCAGGGTCGCGGGGCATTAAAACCACCCGGCTTTCGCCGTAGCCGTTGGGCAAATCTGCTAAACCTTCATCTACAGACGACAAAGAACCGCCTGTTCTATCTTCTTGACCGAGTTCAAACTTTGCTGCTTCCACTGCTTCTTGTGCCTCTAGTTTGCGAGATGGGGTGTAGGAAAATTTGGTGCGTTGAATTTCTTGAATTGATGCCAGAAGTTGCGATTTCCGCATCCGGCTGTAGCGAGAGACTCCACATTCGCTAGCAACTCTGCGGAGTTGTCGCAAAGTCATCTCTTCTAATGGTGGGCGTTCTTTTGCCATGAGTTTGTTCTCCACTAATTTAGGATGGCGGGTTAGATTTTTTCTTGCAACACAAATGTGTTGATTTTTTGAGTTAGAAACTCTTTTAAATCTACATATTATCGAGCTTCCAAATCTCTCCAACCTTTGAAGCCTTGCTTGTTTTTAGCTTGTCTTGTCCCCATGCGATCGGGGGTTTGGACTTATTGGCTTCTGCGCGCACCGTTCGATCTAAATAAAGCTTTATCTGTCGATTCTTGATTGACAAGATCGATTTTGTGAGTGCGATCGGTGCTGCTAGCAACGCTGTGCTTGCAGCACACGCGCTATTCGACTCCCAGGGCTGCTTAATCGAAGCATTTCTTTGGGATCGCTTTGTCATGACTTAATGTTGCAGACAAGTTGCGATCGGGTCAAGGGGTCTTTTCCCTCAATTATGGGTACTTATACGCATTTTCGTGATTTTGGGGATCAATATGTCAGGGAATCTTGACAATTAAGCGCTGATGGGGATCGTCACCGAAACTATTGTCAAAATTCCCTGACATGAATTAGATGTGAGATTGAGTCGGGCGGGGCGGTACTATGGATAGAGGAGATTTAGTACAAAATTTGCTAGGCTGGCTCTTGGGCGATACTATTGTGCAAGCTTCGCTAACGGGCGATCGCAACTACAAACCAACAGTCCTGAACGCAAAAATGGTTTGACGCGCAACTGATACAGATAAGGTGAGGCACTGCACACCCTACACATAGACGTTCTGCGTAAATCTTGTAAAATCTAAAATCTAAAATCTAAAATCTAAAATCGAATGACTTTAACGCTTTACAACAGCTTGACCCGTCGCGAATCACCTTTTGATCCCCTCGAACCAGGAAAGGTGCGGATGTACTGCTGCGGCGTTACGGTATATGATTACTGCCACGTCGGCCACGCCCGCGCTTACATTGTTTGGGACATGGTGCGCCGCTATTTGATGTGGCGGGGATACGATGTGCGCTACGTGCAGAATTTTACAGATATTGACGACAAAATTCTCAACCGCGCCCGCGAAACAAATTCAACAATGGAAGCCGTGGCGCAACGCTTCATCGATGAATATTTTGCAGATATGGACAAGCTGAATATTCTCAGGGCCGATGAATATCCCCGCGCCACCCATACAATGGACGGCATTAAACGGCTGATCCACGAATTAGAAAATAAAGGTTATGCCTATGCTTCCAGCGGCGACGTTTACTACAACGTGAGGCAATTTGCCGATTACGGAAAACTTTCCGGCCGCAAGTTGGAAGAAATGCAGGCAGGGGCTAGCGGTAGATTGGAAACCGCAGAAATAGAAGCTCAAAAAAAGCAAGATTTGTCAGATTTTGCCCTGTGGAAAAGCGCTAAACCCGGAGAACCTGCTTGGGATTCATCTTGGGGAAAAGGTCGCCCCGGATGGCACATCGAATGTTCGGCGATGGTGCGCGATTGCTTGGGCGAAACAATTGACATTCACTGCGGCGGTTCCGATTTAACTTTTCCGCACCACGAAAACGAAATTGCTCAATCTGAAGCCGCGACGGGCAAGTCACTGGCTAATTATTGGATGCACAATGCTTTTGTGACTGTCAATGGCAAAAAGATGTCGAAATCTTTGCACAATTTTATTACAATTCGCGATTTGTTGGAAGGGAATTGGTCTGGCGATACAGCTTTGGAAGGAAGCGAGAAGTCAAAAGCGGTGGAACCGATGGCGGTGAGGCTGTTTGTGTTGATGGCGCAATATCGCAGTCAAATTGATTTTACCGAAGAGGCGATCGCTAGCGCTCGAAATGGCTGGAACACCATCAATGAAGGTTTGCTGTTTGGTCTACGATACGCTTCTCAACTGAGTTGGAACGTTGAGAAAACTGGACAGGATAGCAAAGCTGTACAGGAATTTCAATCAGCGATGGACAATGATTTTAATACTCCCGGCGCTGTGACTGTTTTGTTTGAATTGGCTAAGGAATTGACTAAAGAAGGCAATGTTTTAGTTCATCAAGGCAAAACAGAAACTGCGCCGGATTTGTTGCAGCAAAAATGGCTGACATTGGTGAGTTTGGCGGAGGTTTTGGGTTTAGAAGTTCAGCCGGAAAGTGATAGCAATGATGCTGTTGATGGTTTGAGTGATGGGGAAATTGAGGCGATGATTCAGCAGCGGAAAGATGCCCGAAAAGCGAGGGATTTTGCTGAGGGCGATAGAATTCGCAACGAACTTAAGGATAAGGGAATTACTCTGATCGATCAAAAGGATGGTATCACGATCTGGCATCGGGGTTGAAACTAAATTCATAGTCTGCGGAGGCAGACTTTGTTTGACAAAAAGCGGTTTCAACCGCCGAATTCTAAACACGCTCTAATGTCTTCCTCCGTCAACTCAGGAAAATCGTCTAGAATCTGTGCATGAGACATTCCCGCAGCCAGCCAACCCAACACATCATAAACGGTAATTCGCATTCGCCTGATGCAAGGCTTTCCACTGCGTTTACCTGGTTCGATCGTAATGATGTTATCGCTCATGACAAGACCGACTTTAGTACATTTTTTTTAGTGTAGCCTAGTCTTGGAATAAGCGATACAATTTACTCAACTTCGCAATTTGTTCAACCTTGGAGCTAATAGCCTAACTCTATGAATACCCTCGACCAAGTGCTAGAAACTGCTTTACAACTGTCCTACGAACAGCAGGAAATGCTGATAAAAATCCTGCAAAACCGTCACCGCGAGAGTGTCCGCGCGGAAATAGCTGCTGATGCCCAACAAACCTTAGCTGATTTCCGTACAGGCAAATTTCGACACCAGTCAGCCGAGGAGGTTATTGCAACATTACGCCAGTCTTTGGACGAGCCGGAAGAATGAGACAACTGGTTCTGACTCCCAAATTCAAACGAGCATTTCGCAAGTTTGTCAAACGAAATCCTGAGATCCAGCAACGTATTGAAGAATCTCTTCAACAAATGGAAGCAGATGTATTTTTTCCTAACTTAGGTACCCATAAACTAGGCGGCAAACTCGACGGTCTTCAGTCCTGCTCTTGCGGCTATGATTGTCGTATCGTGTTCTCGATTGAAGAGGATACGGAAACAAATACTGAAGTCATTGTTTTACTCGACATCGGGACACATGATGAGGTCTATTAACTGTGTCAGTCATTATTAGACGACAACTTCAGGAAGAGATTTAATTTTTATTTAACTTGTTCACAAATTCGGCAACAGCCACGACAAATTCTGCGGTGGATTCATAGGGCAAAACATTGCGCCCCGGCATTAATAAACCTTCCCCATTGGGAAAATGGGCTAAATATTGCGCTAATCTTTCATCCGGTTTCTCTTCCTTACCCGCTTGACTGATGCTTGAGGCTTTTTCTCCCATCACAATGAGTGCGGGTCGATCGAACTTTTGAATCGTACCGCTATAATCCTGCCGCCAAAACCCCGCTAAAAACGAGAAAACCGCGTGTCGGCTGTCAGGATTCGCCGCCCCAGCCTGCAAAGCATCCAACCATTCGCTGTCAACTTTTGCCCCATCGCCAAACAGTTGTTTCACAGAAAAAGAACGCAAAAATTCAGCGCGTCTGGCGTAGCGATAAAAAGCGTTTCCCAAGGGAGAATCTAACAAATTCCAGACAATTCTTTGCTGTCTTTCTGTCGAATGTTTGTTCATCACCGCCCAAGCGGGAGGCCCCGCGAGGACTAAGCCGCGAATTAAATTTGAGCCGCTTTCCTGCTGCTTTTTTGCTAAAGCCAAGGCTACACATAGTAAAGCACCTTGTACGAGGACGATCGCAGGTTTTTTGACTACAGTTTCCAAGAAATACTGCAACTGTGCAGCCCAATCGTCAGGATAGCAAGCCACAGCCGGCATTTCGCAATCGCCGCAGCCCAAAAGGTCGGGATTGTAAATCGGATTACTGTTCCCTGCTTTGTACCAACTCTCACAAAATCTATGCCAAAAGATTCTTGACAATCCAACTCCTATAGGATGAATCAATAACAAAGGGATGCTATCTTCTGTCGCAGTAGTTGGTTTATAAACATCGTAAGCACAGCGATAATTTTGCCATTCGTAAAACAGCGTTGGTGATTTTATAGACGAAAGGGTGGATAAATCTTGGGTGGAATATTGTGGCTGCATATTAATGTTTTAATTGATCGTATACTAGGCGCTACGACAATGCGAGTTTGAGCTTGGACATTTGGTTGCGAGTGGGCAATACGAATCTCTACATTGCTGCCGAGTGCGTTGAGAAAACTAAATAGGCGTTCTGTAGAGAACTCGGATAATTTACCGCGCATCAATGCTGATATTTTGGGTCGATCGATTCCTAAGAGCTTTTCTGCTTCAGTCTGGCTTAGTTGGCGTTCGGAGATTAACTCACTGATTTGATGAGCTAGTTCTGCCTTAATCAATAGTTCATCAGGATTGGGGAGCCCTAAGTCAGCAAAGACATTCCCACTGCTTGAATGCACTTTCATAATCTTAATTGTAACTTATATCATATCGTTTATTATAAAATCAAGGCTGAGACGATCGCCAAAAATATAATTACTTAATCATGTCAGAACAGCGGATAACTATTTCTTTACCTAACTTGCTGCTAATTATAGCATCGTCCTTGCTGCTAGTGCTGCTGTGGCAATTGCGGAGCCTGCTAGTAATTCTGATGATATCAGTTGTGCTGGCTGCTTCGATCGTCCCGATCGTTAATTGGGCCCAAACCATGCGGGTTCCCCGCTGGCTGGCGGTGATTATGGTTTATTTAACTCTCATCGGCGGATTTAGCGGGACGGTAGTGTTAATCGGGCCCACGGCCATCGAACAAATAGAGTTACTGCTGCGGCAGTTACCAGTTTATGTCGAAAGTTTGCGAACTGTGGCAACTAATGTATTGAGTCGCTTGAGCGACGATGCCCCAACCTTGGTGGGTCTGGTGGACACTCAATCGCTGACTAATTGGCTGATTCGATCAAGCCAACAACTGGTTTTGCGATCGTACAGTTTAACCAGAGGCATTCTCGGCGGTGTCTTCAGCTTAGTTTTAGCATTATTTATTTCAGGTTACATGGTTGCGGACAGCGACACATTAATTAAAAGTTTGGTGCAGTTTTTCCCGAAACCTTGGGATGCAAGATTAGCCGCACAAGCCGCGCCAATCGGTCAAAGAATGGGGAGTTATATTCGCGGGCGAGTGTTAGTTTCGGGCATTTTAGGGATATTTATTACCACAGGTTTGAGCATTTTGGGAATGCCAGAATTTGCTTTAGGCTTGGGTGCGATCGCAGGTGTTACCAACTTGATTCCGTTCATCGGCCCAGTGTTGGGAGCAGTACCAGCATTAATCGTAGCATTAGCTAAAGGTGGCTGGGTACTTTTGTGGGTATTACTGTTATTTGTAATTATCCAGAATTTAGAAACTTACGTACTCGATCCTTTGCTGGTTGGTTCATCGGTTGGTGTGCATCCTTTATATCAATTGCTGTCTGTATTGGGAGGCGTTCAAGTATTAGGAATTATTGGAGCTGTAATTGTGCCACCTTGGTTTGCGGGAGTGGCAGCTTTGATTGAAAACTTGTATTTAAAACCGAAGCTTAGAAGCGAACATCGAGAGGCAATAGATCAGGCTAAAAATAATTCTGACTTGCCACCTCTTACACCTTCGGCGTGATAGCTGGGAAAATGGGAAGAGAGGGAAATGGGGCAAGAGAGAGAGAGGAATTGAAAAATTTAATTTATATCGTTTCTGTTGGCATCGGCATAATATGCTTGAAAGTGCAGTGCGAGCTTAACATCTCGCGAAAAGAACACTCGCGAGATATTAAGCTCGCACTATTGACTTTCATACTAGAATTGAATTTTAGCCTTCCCAAACAATCTTGAAATGTCTCTGCGTTGCCTCTGCTGTTCCCTTTTCAATCAAAATATTTATGCAATAAGTCTAATGACTGGTGAGTGAGGACTGATGACTAAAAACTAAGGACTAATTGCCACTTCAATGCGGCGGTTGCGCTGCCGATTAGTATCGGAACTATTATCCACCGAAGGGCGACTTTCCCCATAGCCGATCGCCACCCAATGATACTTCTGACCGAGAACACCAGACAAATACTGCACCACCGCCTGAGCCCGCGCAAACGACACATTGCGATTATCCGCCGCCTCCCCCGCGTCGTCAGTGTGACCCGCAACCCGCACAGTTGCCCCCTCGTGATTGCTCAACTCCGCCACCAAATTGTCCAAAATCGCACTTGTTCCCGCCCGCAAAGAAATGCTGCCAGTATCAAACAAAACATCGCTGGGCAGAGTCACCATCAGCCCATCCCCCCCAAACACCGGATTATTGGCATTCTGTGGGGCAGTATTCACCGTTTCAGGGTTCAGACTCGGGCTGCTGCCGATCGCCGGTAAAGCAGGGGCAAGACTTGCCGCCGTTTCCGGCGCCGCCAATTCCCGCGACATCAACTGCAAACGCTTTTCCAAAGTTTCCGTCGGGCGGCTGCTGCCCAACTGACTCTCCAAAGCCGCCGTGCGACCAATCAGCGCGTTGAGTTCGCCCTGCAACTGTCTCAAATCCGACTGCAATTTCTCTCTCTCGGCAGGACTGACTTTTGACTGGGGAGTCGGTGTAGCGGTTGGTGGCGGGAGCGCCGGAATTGGCGTTGCTGGGGCGCGTTTCGGGCTGGAGGTCAAATTTTGAGTTACACGCAGCAATCTCTCTGCCAGCGGCATCTCCGTCGCGCCTGACGGATAAATTTGAGCGATCGCCATCCCCAAAACCCACGCAAAACCGCTGCCCACCCCCAGCAGCAGCAGTCGAAAAATCAGCGACAGTACAAGCAAACCTTTTCCCCGCGACTTGGAGACGCGAGTGGGGGGGATTGAAGGTTTTTGGTTAAAAGATCGCGTCATATTTCATCCCTCTCAGTGTACATACCAGATTAATTTCGATACTATCTTACCTATCCGATTTGAAATTTGAGATTTGAGATTTGAGATTTCTCCTCCAATCTAAAATCTCAAAAAGAAACCCGGTTTCTATAAATCTGGGGTTTGGTGGCGAAGCATCGAGGCAGAAACCGGGTTTCTAGTCCGTTGCGTGCCAGCCTGAATCTGTTGGATAATTCCGTAAAAATTTTGGAAAAAAAACCGATGACTGACCCTTTAAATAGCCCTTATCCCGTTCCTTGGGAATGGATTAGTGCCACTCATGCTAAAGTGAGCTCAACTGCCGGCACAGGCCTCCGCTACTACCGCAGCCCTTCCCTAGTTTCAACTAACGGCCAATACGCAGCTTACAGTCGAATTGAGTTGCAAGTGCAGCCGGAATTCTCCCGGTGTCGGGTTAGCAGCGTCATGTTTGTCGAAAATCTCAAAACCGGCGAACTGCAAACAGTGGCGGCTGCTTCGCCACTGGCGGAAAGTGGGATGTATGGTAGCGATGATACAGATATGTCCGGGACGATCGCCATTTTAGTGCCTGTTTCTTGGAATCAAGACGGTTCCCGCATTCTCGCCCGCGAATTTGAAGCACTTTTCAACTCTTCCGATATGTCCGACTACGGTGTCATTTGGGACAAAAATGATAATTACACTTATACCGTTGCTCCCGCTCGCAGTCTTTACACTCATGCTGTATTGTTGGGTTGGAGCCAAGTTTGTCCCGGAAAAGTTCTGTTCCGCGCCGGCAATTTGGGCGATCGATCTTGGCCTCTTTGTGCAGTTGATATGACAGGGCAAACGGTAGCAGTCACCGAGGACAAACCCCTAGTTTTCGGCAGTCAAGCCAGCACAGACTGGATCGAACCTAAAACTCGTTTTTAGATATTATGGCATTTTCTTCGATCAAGCCAACAATTTTTTTAGTATTAGGTCAGTCTTTCAACCAATTCATTTTGACCCTGGGGCTGATTATTTTAGCTGTTATTTTTGGTTTAACAGCGTTTATTTTTATTCGCATTTTCGTCAACTGGTTGCAGGCGAAATTAGAAAACAACCGTCTTTTTTCTAGACGCTCCTTCACAAAAGATAGTGGTCATTTAACCGCTAATATTTCACAACCTGAAAAGGTTTTTTTAGAACCCCGATTCGTAGAAAGTGACGGCAATTTAATGGCTACTATTTTTGGAGGCACAAGCGAGATTTCAGAAGCGTTTGAGCCGGAGATAATCTGCGAAAATTCAGCATCAGTTGCCTATCTCTACAAGCCGATAGCCCTTTGGCACGGGCGCTTAATTTTGCCCTCAAACGAACAGCGCCAGCCCTACGGGACAGTGTTTTTTGAAGTAATAAGTTCCCCCAAAAAGTATAAAAACTTTATTGGCAAAACAGCATTTTTGAAATGGAGTACAAATCGCGAAGTACAGTTTTTTGTCCACGCAGTCAGTCAAGATATAAACTTCACACAACACACTCAAAAAAGTCAAAAATCTGGCAATATCCATCCAGATAGATTGAACGGCTGGCGAAATGTCGGCCCTTTAGAAACTCTAGCAGGCAGCAGACTTGAAGACAGCGTGACTGTTATGCTACGTCGGCCCGTGATTGCGATTCACTATAGCAGCAACAATCGCCATGAACTCACGATCGATCGCGAACCAGTACAAATTATCGGACGTTTCTGCGCCTTAGTCACAATTTTACAGCGAAAAGAAGGCGACAGCGACAAATTTATTGTCCGGCATTTCAACAAAACATCTCAACAATTTGACGGCGCAGCCGAAATCATTCGGATTCCGCAAGTACAGCCAGACAAACATGGCGTAGCGAGGTCTACCAATCACCTAATCGAACAATCGCCCTTAAATCCAGACGGCTGGTACATTTACGGCGAAAGAGACGAAGACAGTATATTTGTAGTACAGGCAATCGAACCCCGCAAAATTGCTCAATTAATCCCAGATGAAACACATTTCGGACTAAAAAAATCTCTCGATTATTTAAGCAGCCAAAATTGGGAAAATACACCAGCACAAAAAGGGCAAGCAAAAATAGTATTGTTAACCCCAAATCATGCTACAGAAAACGCTTCCATCTCTCCTTGGCAAGAAGGAGATATCGGGATAGTGATTCACAGTTTCGGGGGTATCGGCGGGAAAAAAGGCGAACAGCCACCGCTGGGAATTGTCACCGGACATTTTGCTTTTGGAGTAGCAAAAGTAGTGCGCGATCGCTTTACCAGCGAACTACGTTTTGACATAGAATACAAACAAGTTTACGCCCACAATCCCGACGGAATTGTTGCCGGTTCCAGCAAATGGCAAAGCTACATGGGAGACTTGCAGCGTGGCTGGTTGGGCGATCGCCCGGTTTGCGATATCATCTGTAAATTAGACTGCGTGTGTTGCGACTACGATTTTGACGGCATCACCTTGTCGCCTTTAACCGAATTAAACCAGCAACTAGATATCATGATGGCCCGCTACCGCAGCGGAGACGGCACCGGCGCCAGTTTAGTCACGCCAGCAACTTCTTGCGTCCAAGATTCAAGTCAGGCAATTTACGCGACAATTAAAAAAATCACTTCCGAAATAGAGTCAAATCCTCAGATTCAAGACTGGTTGAAAACACATCCCACCGACGCACAAACCCAAAGGTTTCACCAGCTTGTAGCATTAGGAGAGAGTTTAGAAAAAGTATTAATGCCCCTCGGCATTGTCCGTCCAGATTGGAGCAAAAATTCGAGATTAGCGGGGATTGATTCTGAACTGAAAAAAACCTTTTTTGTCGGTATAGTGAACCTGATAAAAGCTGCTATTAGTTACCGAACAATGTTGCCCAGGCGCACCCAAGATGAAATCGCCAAAGTTTTATTAAAACAGGGAGCATTTTTGTGGATAATTCGCACCAATCAAGTTGGGGGATTTGACCCAGATATTGAGCCGATCGCACCAACAGGTCTTTAAATAAGCAATCGGTTTGTAGATGATTCGGATCTTGAAATCGCTACTAGAAAAACCAAGTCTGCCTCCGCAGACTAAGAGATTGAGGGAGCATTTAAGCGGGATTTGGTATCAGTTAACAGTCAACCGTTAACAGTCAACAGTTAACCGTTAACAGTCAACAATCAACCATTACCAAGGAGTGACTTGAACAGTGCCGTCTGGTGCCAAAACTACGCGGAAATCAGCCAGCGGTTCCGCAGGTGGCCTGGTGCCAACAGGTTGGTAAAGCAACTCCGACAACGGCGTTTCGGATCGATCGACTGCTGCCGAATTTTCCGGCCTGTAACCGACAATCGCCCCGTCTTGGGCCACACTCACCCGATAAACCAACTCCGCATCAACCGGAGGCTTATCCTTCACAACTCCGTCAATTTGCTGGGAAAGTTTGCCCCTCAACAGGTCAATTTCCCCTGGATCTGTAATTGGCACGGCTGCCACCTCTGGGCTTGCCAAACCTTCAGCAACAGGACTGGGCGTGCTTTCCGGCGAAGTGCTCGACTGCGGTGTGGCCAACGGTGAAGCGTCCGACTCCGGCGCGGGGTTCGGAGTCGGCGAACTCGATTCAGCGTTCGGAGTTTGAGTCCCTGGCAGCAAACCGTCAGCCGCAGGCGTAGGATTGGGATTAGGCGAACCCGATCCGCCCGGGTTCGGCGTCCCCTGATTCTGGCCAGCAGGATTGGGCTGCGGCACCGGATCTCTCTGGCGCTGGACTTCCGGCACCGGCACCAAGAAAAACGCCATCGCAGCCAAAGCCAAACTCGACACCCCCACGACAGCAGGCAAACTCCGCTTCGCCAAAGGTTCGGCAGACTTGATGTAACGCCTGGAAATTGGGGTTAATTGCAGCGACAATTCCGGCAGTGTCTGCGTGTCGGCAAAAAACTGATCGATCGCCTCTACCAAGTCAAATAGCTGTACCGTCGTCAAATCAACTTTTGCCGACAGTTCTGTTTTTTGATCGATTTGGGTTGGGCTGCCTGTGGAGGCGGGTAGAACGGTCAATCGATGCACGTTGCCGTCAATTCTGTGTAACTGCACCATACCCACATTCGGGCCGTAGCGATCGGGATAATGCACTCCGCTCATAAATTCTTGAGCGTAGCTGCTGACGACCCTCACCAAGCTTTCAAAAAACTCCCGTCCCCCGCTTAGGGGCTCGCCGAGACCGGTCAAATAGCATTCAGCGCTCATTAGTATGGAAAGCACCGGTCGTATATCTAACTGGCTGGCTGCCGATCCATCGCTCAACCCTTCTAGAACTAGGGTGCAATTTGGCAGACTGTACTGACGCCTAATAGTCATTTTTTATTCAACTTCTCCATCAAACAGGCTAACCCAGAAGCGCTGCATTCCGGCTGTGCCTGTACAAAATAGCAGTTTGCTCAACAAGTTTAAAGCTAGTTCGTTGAGCTTGTCGTCGGAATCGTAAGCTGCAACGAGCGATCGCTTGGGGTTCATGCGCGATCGAAAGTGAGCTCGAAAGCGTTCTAAATACTCGGCCAGCGGCAGGTTCTGGTTGAGGGGGATATTTTTCAATCGCAACTGCTGCGAGTCTAGCAGCAACTGCCGAATTGTCGCAGTTAACTTGCGCGCCATATTACAGGCGATCACCACCAGCGCTTTTGCCTCCACCATCGTAAGGGAGCGCCGCTGGGCGTAGCGTCTCAGCGGGTTAGTATTACGCATCAGCCAAAGGGCAACCCGATTTTTGATAATTGATTCCAATTCCAGGTCCTTTGACACTGCCAGCATTTCTTCCGCACCTCCGAGATACAAGGCTTCGATCGCCAGCAACATCAAGTCAATTTGCAATCTGGCTCGGCGGGGACACCCACCACCCTTCGGCGGCGACAAGTCTGGCAAACTGTCTAAAATTAATGGGTTTGACTGGGTAAGCGAAGTTTCTGACGGCATTAATATCACGGCAACATCCATTCCAAACAAACTATACGGGCACGGGGGGTCTTGAGCAAGACAAATTCTCAACCAAGAACTTCTCTGGGATAATTTATTTCGATCGTTGACTTTTATTTATATATATTCAATCTAGCAGCAACCGACCCTCACAGGCGAGCTCCGGCGGGAGTTCGATCGCCCACTCCCCCACCCCCGTCGCCGCTTTGTGATTCCTTGCTTTGCCAGGGGTAAAGGGAAGAGTCAATCGATTTTAGATTTTAGATTTTAGATTTTAGATTGAAGCATTGACCCCACGGATGAATCCGGGGGCTTGTATCCTGGATGCTTTCGGTCAGAAAGCGACAAAGAATTACCCATTTCTCCTTTCTTATTTTCTATTGGAATCAATCAATGTTCAGGCTTTTGGGGTTGCACCGCCGCTTCTCTTTGAGCCGTAAAATCAGTAGCCGCCGCCTTATCAGTTAGACTAATTTTTCCCTTGAGGGTTTCTTGCTCCACAATTCCGCGCATTTTAACAGAACTGTTTTGACCGGTTGCTGTGGAGTCGCTGCAACCAGCTAAATTAGGAACCGCACCCGACAAGTTCAATCCTTGAGTTTCCCACTTACCAAATAGAGAAGGTTTCTCTTCGGCTGTTTTTTCCCTGCCCTCCCTGCTGCCCGATCGCAAATTACCGCTCAAATAAACACCCGATTGCTCGATTGTCAATACCAAAACATCAGAATTCAGACATTCGGGCAAACTGTTAGGATCGAAGCGATAAGTTCCCGCAATTGCCGGAGCAGCCTTTAAATTTGCTTCCCCGTAAGCAGTTACTACTTTAAACAGTAGTGCAACTGAGCCGAGCGCAATCCCGTAAAATGCCAGCGATTTGAGGCTTAAATGATTCATCATCTTGGTAATTGGTAATTGGTAATCGGTAATAGGGTAAGATGCCCACTGCGCGCCCTACTCATGACTAATACTGAGTAGTTTGACTGAGTACCGATGCCAAGTGCGATCGCACTTTAACGTAGCACCGCGCAATCAGCAGCGAAGAATGACACTGCACAGCCAATTCATCAGTATACTGTCCCAAAGTTTGGCGCTCAATTCCCCACTCCCGACTCGTACCCGCAATAGTCAAATCAGCATTAGCAGAAGCCACCACCACTGCTTGAATTGGCTCAGCAGCCTCCACAATCGGAGTTTCAATTCGCGATCGCACCTCAACCGGTAACTGATCCATCACTCGCTGAAACTCGTAACTCAGCTCGTTTTCAGCTTCCCCGTCAACCGCCACCCGCAGCACCGTCAAACGGCGTTCCTCGCTATTAACTAACAGTCTCAGCGCCAATTCTAAACCCAAATCATCGTGAATGTTTGCCGCGTAAGGTACTAACAAGTTATTCAACCTTTCCCGGCCTCTGTCAACAAAAATTGCTACATCCACCTTAGCGTTGCTGAGAATTTGGCCGACACGCCCTCCCAAACGGTTGCTGCTAAAAGTAGGTCTGTGCCATCCTACTAAAATCAAATCCGCGCGATCGATATCCGCAATTTGAGCCGTTTCCCGGGCTACATCATTAGTAACCTGAATGATGGGATGTACGAATTTTTGTGCCTCTGGCAGTTCCAAACTCTCAATCAATTCTGATAATTTCGAGCGGCGCTCTTGAATAATGCGATCGGCTTCCGCAGGCGTACTTTCAAAGGCATAATCCTCATTTAATTCTATCAAACTCAGAGGATGAACCGCCGCCGACTGTAAATCCTCACCACCGATACCAGCAGCCGGCTGCGCCAGCGCTACCGCTAATCGCAGTAAACCTTTCTGCGTGCTGGGATTGGCAACAGGTACTAAAATTCGATAAGTTGGCAGCAATTTATTAGCAGTTTCTTCGCTGCTGTCAGCCATTTCTAAATGTTCTAATTCTGAATCCTCAGAGTTTACTTCGGAAATATCTAATCTAATTAACCGTTTTGGATAAGTCCACTCCAACAGAGGCGAAGTCATAAAAGTTGTCACTAAAGCCATGATGACTAACATCGTAAATAGCAGCGGCGAAACTACGCCCAATGAAAGACCGATATTCAGCACAATTAGTTCAGTCAAACCGCGAGTATTCATCAGCCATCCCAGGGCTGAAGCTTCGCGGTTGCTGATGCCACAAACTCTTGCTGCAACGTAAGTGCCGACGTATTTGCCGACAATTGCCACTCCTAAAACTGCGGCGCACAGCAGCCACAATTCGGGACTGTTGAGCAATCCGATTTGAGTCCGCAAGCCGCTGTAAGCAAAAAATATTGGTAGCAGAAATATTAGTACAAAGTCTTCGGTTTTTTCTGCTAATTCTCTGGTTAACCCAGCATTTTTAGGCATTGCAGCACCCAGCAAAAATGCACCGAAAATTAAATGAATGCCGATCAATTCAGTAATTAAGGCAGAAGCTACAACTCCCATGTAAATTCCCGACAGCACTAACTGTGTTAATCTGCCGGTACGGTTGTACTGTTTGGAAAGTCGCTGCAAGAACCAGCGGACTACAGTCAGCATGAAACCGATGTAAATTAAAGACTCAATAATTGTCGGCAAAGCGCCGATCATCGAATTAGTACGAGTAACTGCGATCGCAACTGCTAACAAACACCACGCCGTCACGTCGTCTACCGCAGCGCAAGTCAATGCCAGTGTCCCTAATTTGGTATTCTGCAAGTTGTGTTCTGTAATAATTCTTGCCAGCACCGGAAAGGCAGTAATTGACATCGCCGCGCCCAAAAACAAAGCAAAGGCGGTAAACGAAACGCTATTATTTGAAACGATGGGATACAGCAGCAGTGCGAGCAAGCTTCCCAGGGAAAACGGCACTAGAATGCTGACGTGGGAAGTTAAAATCGCTATATCTAAATTGCTTTTGAGGTACTTGGGATTCAGTTCCAAACCAATCAAGAACATGAAAAATATCAGCCCCACCTCAGACAACACGTTTAGGAAGGGAACGGCTTCGGCTGGAAAAAGTGCTGTTGCTAAATCTGGTGCAACTAAGCCAAATAGAGAAGGCCCAAGCATAATTCCTGCGACAATTTCTCCAATGACTTGAGGTTGTTTGATCGCTCGAAATCCTAAACCTACAAGTCTCGAAAGTGCGATAACAATTAGAACTTCAAGCAGGACGAGAATGGGTATGGGCATGGCGTTTTTAGCTTGGGGATTTTTGCGGTTCGAGAGGGCAGTGTACTAAAGCTGACTGAATTGCCGATCGAAAAAAATGGATACCAGCTCGATCGAAGTTAGAAGGCACAAGAGGCGCACCAACATCGCCATTCTCTCACAAGCGAACAAAGGCTTTCGCAACCTCCCACCAGGATTTTTCGTTTTTTAAGAAGTGCTTGCAAGTAACTTTAACCGCAGCGTGCGTACCCCGCACCCAACCCGCACCCTAAATCTCACCTCCGGGTGCCAAGCCAACCCTACGGATATCAAATTGTCACCAAAAGTATCGCGCTTTGTGATAAACTAGAAAAGTTGTTTAAATTCGCACATCCGGGTTTTCGGGTGTTTCTAAGGCGCAAACCTTCAGAAATACGACCGGGTGGAGGATTAACCCGAATTAGGAGTTAAAAATACAATGCCAGTAGTCAGTTTGGCTCAAATGTTAGAGTCAGGGGTTCACTTCGGACACCAAACCCGTCGGTGGAACCCAAAAATGTCTCCCTACATTTTTACAGAGCGCAACGGGGTTCACATCATCGACCTCGTGCAAACCGCTCAGCTTATGGAAGACGCCTACGAGTACATGAGAGTTGCCTCAGAAAAAGGCAAAAAGTTTTTGTTCGTGGGTACAAAGCGCCAAGCTGCAGGGATTGTAGCCCAAGAAGCTCAACGCTGCGGTGCTTATTACGTCAACCAGCGCTGGCTGGGGGGAATGCTCACAAACTGGACGACGATTAAGTCCCGCGTGGAGCGCCTCAAGGATTTGGAACGTCGCGAAGAAATCGGCGCCCTTGATTTGCTGCCGAAAAAAGAAGCTTCGGTACTGCGCCGAGAAATGGCAAAACTCCAGAAATATCTGGGCGGGATTAAATCTATGCGGAAGATTCCCGACGGAGTGGTGCTGGTAGACCAACGCCGCGAGTATAATGCGGTGTTGGAATGCCAAAAGTTGGGAATTCCGATCGTCTCTCTGTTGGATACCAACTGCGACCCGGATTTGGTTGACATTGCGATTCCGGCGAACGACGATGCTATTCGATCGATCAAGCTGATTGTCGGCAAGTTAGCTGATGCCATCTACGAAGGTCGTCACGGTCAGCAGGGCGGCGACTCTGAGGAAGACTACGACTACGAAGGTGGTTACGAAGGCGCTGAATATGATGTCGAAATCGAAGAATTGGATGACCCCGATTATGTAGATCCCGACGAAGCTGCTGAGGCCGAGGGCGAAGAAACCGAGAGCTAGTATTGCCCTCGGAATCTGACACCAGGAAATTAAAAATTAAAGATTGAAAATTAAAAATAATTATTACTATTTTTAGTTGGATATTTTTAATTTTTAATTGTACATGGCAGGAGTCTAAGTCATTAGTAGAGTTCTGGCAAAAGCATTCATTGTGTCAGCGCTAGAATGAATTCGGGCGCTACACCTACCAAGTCGGTACTAAGATCGACTGGGTATTTCTTCACTCTGGTCTAATCATTAACATTAAAATTAGTGACTAATGACAGATGACTAATGACTGATGACTAATGACTAATAACTAATTTTGATGGGGAACTTAAAGAAGATGGCGGACATATCTGCAAAACTTGTTAAAGAACTGCGCGAAAAAACTGGCGCGGGCATGATGGACTGCAAAAAAGCCCTCGTTGAAAACGAAGGCAATATGGAAACATCCATTGAGTGGCTGCGGAAAAAAGGTCTGGCTTCGGCGGGTAAAAAAGGTGGACGAGTTGCCTCAGAAGGGCTTGTAGGTAGCTACATTCACACCGGCGGCCGCGTGGGAGTGCTGGTGGAAGTTAACTGCGAAACAGATTTTGTGGCACGTCGCGAAGAATTCCAAACTTTGGTGCGGAATATTGCGATGCAAATTGCAGCTTGCCCGAATGTGGAATACGTGAAAGTTGAAGATATCCCCGCCGAAGTTGTCGAAAGAGAAAAGGCAATTGAAATGGGCAAGGATGACTTGGGCAACAAGCCGGACAACATCAAAGAAAAGATTGTTCTAGGGCGGATTGAGAAGCGCATGAAAGAGTTATCTTTGATGGATCAGCCTTTTATTAAAGATCAGAATATCTCGGTGGAAGAGTTGGTGAAACAAACGATCGCCCAAATTGGAGAAAATGTCCAAGTGCGCCGATTCGTGCGTTTTGTCTTGGGCGAAGGCATTGAAAAGGTAGAAGCTAACTTTGCCGATGAAGTGGCAGCCCAAATGGGTGTTCAATAATCCCCAATTTAAGATTGAGAATTAAAAATTAAAAATGTGAAAAATCAATTTTTTGCATTTTTAATTTTTAATTTTTATAGGACTTATCGACAGACTATATTTGTAGGGTGGGCACTGCAAACCTTACTAATACAGACAGCGTAAAAATGGAAAACTTCGTAATATCAAATCCGTTAGCATCGGAATAGTAAATTAGAGTTCACTGTTCACTGTTCACTGTCAACAGTCAACCGTCAACAGTCAACATCATTCCGGTGTAACCGGAAATGATATAAGTCCTATTTTAATTTTATACGAGAGATATGGTGCGACCAAAAGAGAGAATAGAGCAAGATTTGGCAGGACTCGAAGAGGCTTTAGCAGCCTTGAATTTGGAGTTTCGCAGTACCTACGAAGGTTATTTAACTGCGTTGGGACAAGCGGTGCGACAGCAGTTAACTTTGGCTTGCTATCACCTTTGCACTCAAGCAGTACCGGAGTCGTTTCTCAACTTGTCCTTCGAGGGGCGACAAAAAATGCAGCAGTCTGTAAAGGCTTTGGCTGCGGCGTCGGAGGAAAAATTGCGATCGCTGGTGACTGAATCAGTAGCAGATGAAGAAATAGAGGAAGAGGAAGAAATAGAGGAAGAGGAAGAAATAGAGGAAGAGGAAGAGGAAGAAGAAGACGAAGACGACTTCGATGAAGAAGAGGAAGAAGAGGAAGACGAAGCAGACGACAAGGAAGAAGACGAAAAGGAAAAAAACCAAGTTTCGGCCATTAACTATCTATTTTCATTGGCAAATTATCAATTGCCAAGTGCCAATTCCCCAGAAAGTTTGGCACGCTGGCAAAATAGTATTGAAAAGTCGATCGTCCATATACTCAAGCTGCTTTCTCGCGACACCAACCGCTTGCTGCAACAGTCGGGAATATTGCCGAGTCAATTGCCAGAACCTGTTCTAGAAGCTGCTTCTCAAGCTGAATCGTCCGGCGACAGCGTGGCGGGCCCGCCTAACTTATTAAACTTAATCATTGAAACCGATGCCTCATCAGCATCGCGAAACTTGGCAGAAACATTGGCTAGTAGGGCGCTGCACATTACAGCGGTTAAACTGCGGCTGTCGGAAATAGAGTTTGCCGATGCGGGAACCTCGGCTTGGCGCCAGCAAATTCGCAACCTTTCTGTAAGGTTGAACTCGCTCGGCCGCGATTACCAGAAAAAGCAGCGGGAACTCGCTGTGGTGGAGGCTGAGTCGGCTTGGCGATCGAGTTGGTTTGAAGATTAGTCAGTTGTTAGTTGTCAGTTGTTAGTTGTCAGTTGACAGTTGACAGTAGGTAATTTTCAGTAGGTAATTGTCGGGAATTCTTGAGCTATGATTAATAACTAATGACTAATGACTAATGACTAATGACTAATGACTAATAACTAATGACTAATAACTAATGACTGATGACTAATAATCAACCAGAATGGCAGCGATTGCAAAAAGCTCTTTCAGTAGAAGCCGATCGCGGATTTAACGACATCCAAGGCAGTCAATACCGCTTCAGCGAGTTTCTGGGCCTTAGTTTGAGACAGTTGGCAGTTGCTGTGGCGGCTTCTTCGCGCGATCGAGCCAGACAACTAGCGGCTGAATTTGACATCTACCCTCAGAAGGATCTCGAACAGCGCCAACATTCGATCGCCATTACGGTCAGTTTTCTCAGGCAAATGGAGCAAGTTTGGGAACAAGAAACTCGCCACCAGCAAGAACAAGCACGACAAGTCAGACCCGCAAACGCTTCGGAACCAACCGCCCCAGCAGTTTCCGTTCCCCGAACAGCACCCCCACCACCAAGCCTGACTCTCGACCAACAATTAACCCGCGTCACCGGCATCGGCCCCGCCAACGGCAACCGCTTGGCAAAACTGGGTTTATACACTGTATATGACTTGCTTTACTACTATCCCCGCAACCACATCGACTATGCAAAGCAAGTACAAATTCGCGAGCTAGTAGCCGGGGAAACTGTCACTTTAATCGCAGAAGTAAAGCGCTGCAATTGCTTTTCTAGTCCGAAAAATAAGAAGTTAACCATATTAGAAGTAATTTTAAAAGACCGCACCGGAGAGATAAAAATTAGTCGTTTTTTTGCAGGCCCTCGCTACAGTAATCGCGGTTGGCAAGAATTCAAAAAGCGCGAGTATTGTACAGGTGCAGTGCTGGCAGCTTCCGGGTTGGTGAAGCAGGGTAAATATGGAATTACTTTAGAAAATCCTGAGTTAGAAGTATTAGACGACTCCGGCGGTGCGATCGAATCAATGAAAGTCGGCCGCCTGATACCAGTTTATCCGCTGACGGAGGGGGTCGATGCTGGTTCGGTGAGGCGATCGATTTTGGCTGCAATGCCGGCGGCGAAAATGTTGCCAGAATCGCTACCGGAGGATTTGCGCGAGCGTTACGGTTTAATGGGTTTAGCCGATGCCGTGACTAATATTCACTTTCCGCTCGATCGAGATTGTTTGGCCGCCGCCCGCCGCCGCTTAGTTTTTGACGAATTTTTCTACCTGCAATTAGGACTTTTAAAGCGCCGCCAAACCCAAAGGAAAGCTCAAGCTAGTGCAGTCATCCTTCCTAGCGGCAAATTGATCGAACATTTTTATGAAATCTTGCCTTTTGCGTTGACTAATGCTCAGGAAAGAGTCATCAATGACATCCTCAACGATTTAGCTTCGTCGCAACCGATGAACAGATTGGTGCAAGGCGATGTCGGTGCTGGCAAAACTGTAGTAGCCGTCGTGGCAATGCTAGCAGCAATTCAATCCGGCTATCAAGCAGCTTTAATGGCGCCGACAGAAGTTTTAGCAGAACAGCACTACCGCAAATTGGTAGGTTGGTTTAACTTGATGCACTTGTCTGTCGAACTGTTAACTGGTTCGACAAAAGTAGCAAAGCGCCGGGAAATTCACAGCCAGTTAGAAACCGGAGAATTGCCGGTTTTAGTGGGAACTCACGCGCTGATTCAAGATACGGTGAATTTCCATAAATTGGGTTTGGCGGTAATTGACGAACAGCACAGATTCGGTGTGCAGCAGCGCGCTAAATTGCAGCAAAAAGGCGAAGCTCCCCACGTTTTGACGATGACGGCTACTCCCATTCCCCGGACGCTGGCGCTGACACTGCACGGGGATTTAGATGTGAGTCAAATTGATGAACTTCCCCCCGGCAGGCAGGCGATTCAAACAACTGTACTGTCTGCCAAAGAACGCAGCCAAGCTTACGATTTGATTCGGCGGGAAGTGGCGAGCGGGCGTCAAGTTTATGTGGTGCTGCCGCTGGTGGAGGAGTCGGAAAAGTTGGACGTGCGATCGGCAATTGAGGAACAAGAGAAACTTGAAAAAAGTGTATTTCCTGAGTTTAAGGTGGGTTTGCTCCACGGTAGGATGAGCAGTGCGGACAAAGATGAGGCAATTACTAAGTTTCGGGATAAAGAAACTGATATTTTAGTATCTACTACTGTGGTGGAAGTGGGAGTAGATGTGCCGAATGCCACGGTAATGCTGATTGAAAATTCTGAGCGTTTTGGACTGTCGCAACTGCACCAGTTGCGGGGTCGAGTCGGTCGGGGCAGCAACCGTTCTTATTGTTTGTTAATGCCCGGTTCCAAAACGGCGGAAGCTATGCAGAGAATGAAGGTTTTAGAACAATCTCAAGATGGCTTTTTTATTGCAGAAATGGACATGAGATTGCGCGGGCCGGGTCAGGTTTTGGGAACTCGGCAGTCTGGTTTGCCGGATTTTGCTTTGGCGAGTTTGGTGGAGGATCAGGAGGTTTTGGAGTTGGCGAGGGCGGCGGCTCAAATGGTAATTGAGAATGATGAAAGTTTGAATCAATGGCCAGTGGTGCGGGATGAATTGGAGCGGAGATATCAGCGGATGATGAGCGGGTCGATTTTGACTTAGATAGTTTTAGACGCAGCAACGGGGTTTTTAATAATATTTTGTATGGTCGGGTTAAGCGAATATGTATCAAAGCCGGCAGTTTATTGCTGCACTCACGCACCCTCTCCCCGTAGGCTGATTTATTTGCACCTACCTATTTAATGTCAGAAACCGGGTTTCTTGCCACAAAGTCACGTAAAATCTTAGGTTTTTTGTCAGGAAAACCCGCTTTATACCGTTTTGCTGAGAATGGTGCAAAATATCAAGTTGAGCGAAGCGTCAAAAACACGAATTTGTTGGGTACGAGTGCCTCAAGCCAACCTACTTTCTGAACCCAACCTAACTTTCACAGAAAATTTTTCCCTTGGTCTAGGGTATTTTTATGAATTGTAAGGATTCCCGTACTGATTAAACCAAAAATCCTTCGCAGGAATGACGGGGAAGTGTCAAAATTAAGATAGTTCTGCCAGAAACAGGGGAAAGGAAATCTAGCCTGTACTGGCGCCTAAGGCAACATTGATTCCTCGCTGGTTACGCTTGCAGGTGGTCGCCGACGGTTCGTCGCATTTAATCTCAACAGTAATTATGAAAGATCTCACTCGTTATCGAAATATCGGCATCTTCGCCCACGTAGATGCTGGCAAGACCACCACAACAGAAAGAATCCTGAAACTGACAGGCAAAATCCACAAAATTGGTGAAGTTCACGAAGGCGCGGCGACTACTGACTTCATGGAACAGGAGCAAGAGCGCGGTATTACGATTCAATCCGCTGCTACCACCTGCTTCTGGAACGAGCATCAGCTCAACATCATTGATACTCCGGGACACGTCGATTTTACGATCGAGGTTTACCGTTCTTTGAAGGTTCTTGATGGTGGCATTGGTGTGTTCTGCGGTTCGGGTGGAGTTGAACCGCAATCTGAAACCAACTGGCGCTACGCTAACGATTCCAAAGTCGCTCGCGTTATCTACATCAACAAGCTCGATCGCACCGGTGCAGATTTTTACCGCGTTGTCAAGCAAGTTGATAAAATCCTCGCAGCTAAACCGATGGTGATGGTATTGCCGATCGGCATTGAAGAAAAATTTTGCGGCGTAGTCGATTTGCTGACCCGCAAAGCCTGGATCTGGGATGACTCCGGCGATCCGATGAACTACGAAATTAAAGATATCCCAGCGGATATGGTCGATGATGTCGAAACTTGGCGCGAACAGTTGATCGAACTGGCAGTCGAGCAAGACGACGCTCTGATGGAACAGTATCTCGAAGGCAACGAGCCGAGCATCGATGACCTCAAGCGCTGCATTCGCAAAGGTACTCGCGATCGGGCATTTTTCCCCACCTACTGCGGCTCATCGTTTAAAAACAAGGGCGTGCAGTTGGTTCTTGATGCCGTGGTTGACTACCTGCCAAACCCGATGGAAGTCACACCGCAGCCAGAAGTCGATCTCGAGGGCGAGGAAACCGGCGAATTTGCGATCGTCGATCCCAACAGGCCATTGCGGGCACTCGCGTTTAAGATCATGGACGATCGCTACGGTGCTCTAACCTTCACGCGCCTGTATTCCGGTACTCTGTCCAAGGGCGACACCGTACTCAACACCGCCACAGGCAAAACCGAGCGCGTCAGCCGTTTGGTGGAAATGCACGCCAACTCTCGCGAAGAAATTGAATCGGCCCAAGCAGGGGACATTGTGGCGATCGTCGGCATGAAAAACGTCCGCACCGGACACACCATCTGCGACCCCAAAAATCCCGCAACCCTAGAGCCGATGGTATTCCCCGATCCCGTCATTTCGATTTCGGTCAAACCGAAACAAAAAGGCGGCGAAGAAAAAATGGGAGCAGCCCTCACCAAGATGGTGCAAGAAGACCCATCCTTCCACATGGTGACGGATCAAGAAAGCGGCGAAATGATTCTCAAGGGGATGGGCGAGTTACACCTCGACATCAAAGTAGACATTCTCAAGCGCACCCACGGCATCGAAGTAGAAGTCGGCGAACCGCAGGTAGCCTACCGCGAGTCGATTACCAAGCGCCTCGAAGACGAATACACCCACAAAAAGCAATCAGGTGGTTCCGGTCAATTTGCCAAAATCGGCTATGTAATCGAGCCTGGTGAGGTTGGAAGCGGCTTCCAGTTTGAGTCAAAAGTGACCGGTGGTAGCGTGCCGAGAGAATATTGGCCAGCGGTCGAAAAAGGCTTTGAAAGCTGCATCGACAAAGGTGTCTTGGCCGGGTTCCCCTGCTTGGACTTGAAATTCACCCTCCTAGAAGGCGGTTTCCACCCCGTTGACTCGTCAGCGATGGCCTTTGAAATTGCTGCCAAAGCGGCCTATCGCCAGTCTTTGCCGAAAGCGGGGCCTCAGTTGCTCGAACCGATTATGAATGTCGATGTCTTCACTCCAGATGATTACATGGGCGACGTGATCGGCGACCTCAACCGCCGCCGTGGGATGATGAAATCTCAGGAGACAGGACAAACAGGAGCGCGGATCAAGGCAGATGTACCGTTGAGCGAAATGTTTGGTTACATTAGCGACTTGCGTACTATGACCTCTGGGCGCGGACAGTTCTCAATGTCCTTCTCGCACTATGCTCCTTGTCCGAATAACATCGCGGAAGAAGTGATCAAGGCGGCAAAAGAGCGTCAAGCTGCGAAGTAATGTATTGAGTGCGATCGAATCGATTCGTCGCACTCAATCACCAAGGTTAAAAACTAGAAAAATCTAGTTTTTAACATCTGTCAATGGCAGTCAGCACAGGCGCATCTAAATGGTATTTTTCGGGCGGGCGGGACACCCCACAAGAGTTCGATCGCACTTCACAGTAAAACTTAGATGCGCCTGAGCTTATCCCAATTTTATTTTCACACTCCTAAAAAATGCTTTTTACTATCCGAAAGAGATGCTCCCTTCAAAAGTCGCTCTAAAAGGGCGATCGCGCGTCAAGGAAAATAATTTTTGTTAAAATACGATCGATAATCTACAACCCAGGCAGGTAGCCATGACAGCCACCCTGATCCAGAATCAAACTAGCGGAATTCTGCTGAAAAACATTAGCTGGAAAACTTACGAATCCCTGCTGAATGAGTTAACCCAACAGGGAGGAATTCGCCTGACTTACGATCGCGGAAATTTAGAAATTATGACTCCTTTAGCACCCCACGAAAAGTACAAAAAAATCTTGGGACGTTTTGTAGAAAGTGTGAGTGATGAATTGAATGTTGAAATTTGCAGTTTGGGTTCTCTAACTTGCAGGCGCGAAGATTTGGCTCGCGGTTTGGAACCGGATCAGTGCTACTATATCCAAAATGAGAATGTGGTTTGGGACAAAGAACAAATCGATCTCAATCAAGATCCACCGCCAGATTTAGTTGTGGAAATTGACGTGACTAGCAGTTCGATCGATCGACTTTCTTTATATGCAAGTTTAGGCGTGCCGGAAGTTTGGCGATACGACGGGAATCGTTTAATAATTTATCAGTTGGAATCACAGGAATATGCCGAAAGAGATGTTTCTCCGACTTTCCCTTTTTTGTCGCAAGTTGAGATGCTGCGCTTTTTGGAATTGAGGAAGACTATAAAAGAAAATGCTTTAATTCGCTTATTCCGGGAGTGGGTGAGAAGTCAAATTCAGTCAGGAGAATGAACGGGCGATTCACGATCGGGATGGCTGCGTTTGACGCTCTTTTTAGCAACCGCAAATGAACGCTGACTGACGCGGATGGATGATTCGGGCGATCGCCTCAAATGTACCCCAATTTCGCCCTTGCAAATCTTAAACCGTATCGCTAATGTTCTCCTCCATCTCAATTTTGATAGAGATGCAACGTGCTCAACAAGAGACGCAACGAGCCGATCGCCAGACCGCAAAACAGCGAGAATTAAATATTGACCCAGATACGATTTAGCAATTTTATTTCATGAAATAGCGAGGTTGACATGACTCAAATAAATCCCGATCGCACTACTGGAACAATTGCGATCGACGTTTTTGCTCAATCAAACGGGCAGTATCTTTGTCAGATTTCATCATCTCTGAGCGATCGCCCCAATGATAGCATGAATTTTTACGGACAAACGAAAGAACACGCGATCGCGATCGCCTTAGAAAATTTAGCCTCTCGCTACCGCCAGCAAGCCGAAAAAGCTCAAAATATAGATTGGGACGCGGTGGAAATTTCGGATTCTGGAGAGCCAATTGAAAAGCGTTATCACGTGATTTTGCACTACGAACGAATTGCTGAAGATGAATCTAAGTTTGAGGCAATGCACAATACAATGCTCGGAAATACAGTAGTTGAAAATGCCAAAATTTCAATAATTGAGATTTCTCCAGATATCGAAATCGAGGCCAGAGGGCGATCGGGATATTGACTTTTGTAATCATGACAAGCGATCGCCCTTTACTAAACCTCTAAATCAAAGTGATATTAGCAGTCACAAAACTTCCCAAAAGTCGATCGCGATTCACCGAGTTAACAACAGCCAAAACTTGACCGGAATCAGCAACTCGAATCACAGTGTTGCAATCGACAGCCTCCAGCCGCAAGTTAGCAGCAGTCAAACCTCCAGAAAGTCCGATCGAATCAACCCCAATCTCGAAATCGGCGATCGAATCTGCAAAAGCTACATCCGTCGGCGCTCCATTTTGTCGTAGCAAAAACAAGTCATTTCCCGACCCGCCAATCAAAGTATCTTGAGCCAAATCGCCGCTCATCGTATCATTTCCTTCCCCGCCGAAAAGCAAATCTAACCCTTTGCCGCCGAACAGAATATCGTCGCCATTGTCACCGATGACACTATCATTACCTCGATCGCCCCTGAGTCGATCGTTCCCATCACGGCCGACAACCAAATCGTTATCCTTGCCAGCAAATACAACATCATCGCCAGCATCGCCATCGATCGTATCACTGCCGGGATTGCCAAAGATGCGATCGTCCCCATCACCTCCAAGCAGACTATCAGAAGCATCCAAACCAAATATCGTGTCATTGCCCCTGCCGCCATTGATACTATCTTCACCGCTAGTACCAAGTAGCGAATCATCCCCTGAATTTTCCAGAGTCACAATCGGCCCAGGTTCCAGTACAGGCATCGGTATAGATACCGGACTTGGACATGATTCAGTTGCAGGAGTTGGCGTCGGAGTTGGAGTTGGCGTACCTGTAGGCGTCGGTGTCGGAGTTGGCGCAGGCGTATCTGTAGGCGTCGGTGCAGGAGTTGGTGCAGGCGTCGGCGTTGGTGGAGGCGTCGGCGTTGGTGGAGGCGTCGGCGTTGGTGCAGGCGTCGGCGTTGGCGTTGGTGCAGGCGTCGGTGCAGGAGTGGGTGGAGGCGTCGGCGTTGGTGCAGGCGTCGGTGCAGGAGTGGGTGCTGGCGTGGGTGCAGGAGTTGGTGCAGGTGCAGGTGTTGCAGTAGGCACAGGTGGAGCCGCAGGCGTTGGTACAGGCGTTGGCGTCGGTGGTATAGGAGGTGTTGGTGTAGGAGTTGGTGGTGTCGGAGGGGTTGGAGGCCTGTCAGCAAAACTACTAAAAATTTCCGTACTGCTGAAATTTCCTACCGTTTGGATGACGCCTGAACCAGGAGTAGTCCCAGGGGGCGTAGCAAAGAAGTCCAAAATCTCCACATCTTGAGCATTAAGCACCCCATCTTGGTTCAAGTCAATCACCAAACTCGTGCCATCTCGTCCCAAGCCCGTCGTTCCAACCGCCAAATTGAGTGAAAGCGTTACTCCGGGAAGGCTGAGGGAATTTATGCCGCCCGTATCTGAAATAAAGCTACCTTCAGTCGTTATAGCATCCAACTGATAAAAATCATTGCCCGCCCCTCCAGACAATTCGTCAGCACCGCTGCCAATAAGGGTATTATTGCCATCTCCTCCCAATAGAAAATCATCGCCCAACCCGCCATTTAAGGAATCATCGCCAGCATCCCCGCTCAGAAAATCATCCTCCGCCCCCCCATTCAAGATGTCCTTGCCATCACCACCAAACAAGAAGTCATCGCCATCCAATCCCGACACAAAGTCATCGCCAGCCAAACCACTTAGGAAATTAACACTTGTATTCCCTGTCAGAGAATCATTGCCACTGCCGCCTTCAATGTCTTCAATACCAATGAGACTGTCCGTTCCCTCTCCCGTTGCCGTCCCAGTTGTCAGATTAGCGACTACCGGGTCAGTTGCACCGTCATAAGAAACAAAATCAAAACCTTCTCCACCATCAACAGTGTCATTCCCAGCTTCCCCAGACAGGAAATCGTCGCCCAATCCGCCGCCGAGGAAGTCATTGCCATCACCGCCGAAGAGGAAGTCACCGCCATCCAATCCTGACAGAGAGTCATCCCCAGCCAAACCGTTTAGGAAATTAGGGCTAGTATTTCCTGCCAGAGAGTCCTTGCCACTGCCGCCTTCAATATCTTCAATACCGCTCAGAGTATCGGTTCCCTCTCCCGTTGCTCTCCCTGTGGCAAGATTTACCAGCACTGGAGTTGTCGCTGCCGCATAGGAAACTAAGTCAAAACCGTCTCCGCCGTCGATCGAATCGCTGCCAGAGCCTCCAACCAGAAAATCGTCGCCGAGTTCCCCTTTGAGACTGTCATTGTTATCACCGCCGAAGAGGAAATCGCTGCCATCCCCGCCATCGATGGAGTCTTTGGCAAAACCGCCAATTATTACATCGTCGCCCAATCCGCCTAGAAGGGTAGTAGATTTGTTCGCACTGGCGAGAGTCTCATCGCCGATCAGAGTGTCATCCCCCGCCTCGCCAAGCATGAGGTCATTACCGCCAAGGTTGCCCAGAAAATCATTGTCTTCACCGCCGCTGAGAGTCGAATTGCCGAGTCCGTCAATCAGGGTATCATCACCAAGTCCGCCGAGGAGGGAGTTATTGCCGTCATCGTCTAAAAGAGCGTCCTTACCTCCTTGGCCGACGAGGGTATCATTTCCTGCGGCTCCGAATATCGTGTCATCGTTCGCAGTTCCTGTGAGTAGAGTGTCATTGTTATTCGGTGCCAAAATAAGTGCCATGACTGAATTTCCCTGATGTGATGTTGTGAGTCTCGGATTTTCTGCTACTTAAACCGTGCTATTCCGGTTTTTTCGATTCAAACTGAGATATTGTAAGCCTTTCAACAATCCTGTAGGGTTCAAGGTAGAAGTCGGATAACGAGCGCAGCATATTCGATTTCTACCTTGAAAGGGTTCGCCAAGGGCTTTGAAGCTTGCAGAGTTGCCTAACCAAACAAGCCTCTAATGCCTTTCACTATCCCCTCTCCGGCAATCCCTCCCAAAAACCCTCCGGCAGCCCCTCCAAGTACCGTACCCACTGGCCCTAGTAGTGAGCCGACGGCTGCCCCAGCCGCTGTACCCACCACTTCGCCAGCAACCTTACCAGCAGTTTCCTGGAAGTTCTCCCCAAATCCACCATCCTCGTTGTAGGCATTGGTCAGATCAATTACATCGGTTACCACCGCAAGGGGTCTGGCAACCCTAGATGCGGTGTTCAGGACTGTAGTGCTTGCTGGAGGGCGAACTGGAGGGCGAGCTGGATCGTCGTCTATGGGAGGGCGAGCTGAAGGGCGAGCTGGAGCGTCTAGGGGAGGTTCTGTTCGAGGGCGAGCTGGAGCGTCTAGGGGAGGTTCTGTTCGAGGGCGAGCTGGAGCGTCGTCTATGGGCTTGGGAGATTCTATTGCTGGAGGGCGAGCAGGAACGTTGAACCTCGGAGGGTTTATATTGCGAGGTTTTGGTTTCCGACGTTCAACATCGACTTCTGGGTCTTCCTCTGAGTCTTTCTCGGACCCGACTGGAGAGCGATAGTCTTGGGGTTGGGGAGGTGAGTCTATATTGGGAGGTTCAACCTCGACTCCTGGGTCTTCCTTGGACCCGACTGGAGAGGGGGCTTTTTTGGGAAGGTTTGTCTCGTCAATCAAACCTTCTTTTTCTAGATATTCTATTAGATCTTCTTTACATTCTTTGGGCGGCTCTTTATCGTAGATTCGTATGACCTTGGTTGGTTTATGCAGTTCTTTGGGATTTCCTGGTTCACGAATCTTGTGGCCATCATCCAGAGCCTGTTGATCCCGTGATTTCTGGTCTTGTGACTCGAGGCTGTTTGCTGCCTCCTCGCTTCCCTTTATTTCAAACCCAATTACGTCTCCAGTTTTTTTTATCCAGACTATATCTAGTTTACGCGAGCTCTTGTATGGACGTTCTCGACTGTTGCCATTGTCCAGAGTGTAATACTGCTTGTCGAATTTCACTCCTACTCCTTTTCTGCCGATGACTTTTCCGCTTTCGTCTTTCTTGTCTTCTGCGTGTACCCATCGGCGTTCACCAAAAACTTTGTCACCTTTCTTGGATTGGCAATACTTTAAGTAATTTATCCATCTGTCCGACAGACTAGTACCCTTCTCTTTATTTTTATTTACGTTGATTGGGACATAAACTTCTGTTCCGATCTCAAGTTTACGAATATCTTCGTCTTTAAAGGGTTTGTCGTCCTTTGTCCTGAGTGTCCTCCAAAGATCTCCTACACCGAGCTCTTCTTTAGCAATGCTCCAAAGGGTATCGCCTAGCTTAATAACATGGCGTTTATAACTTTTTTCGTTCGGAAGTTTATAAGCCTCTCGCTCTGTAAAGCCATTGCCGTCCGCTTTCTGGAGTTCTCTCCAGCGGCTACCCGTTCCCAATCCTTTTTGAGCAATTTCCCAGAGAGTATCGCCGGAAAGAACTGTTGTCGCCAAATTGGAGGGGTTCGGGTTAGTTAACTCGTCATATTGCCCTGGCCGATCGACTCGATCGCCACTGGGAACTGGTGCGGTAATGGGATTATCCATTAACGCTTTGCCTACTTGTTGAGCAGTGCGATTGATCGGAAAAATTCCGCTTTCATCTCCATATACCGATGAGGCACCAGACCAAGCTTTCGTTTGAATGGCACTGATGCTGCGATCGTAGGTTGCTCTTGTATCAAAATCATCCTCAGACTCCAAAAGAGGATTCATCGGAATGCCTCCAAGAACACTACTAGGAGCCTTACTCAGTGATTCTCCAAAGAGATCGCGATTAATATCAGAAATGCTACCAGGTAAACCAGTAAAGGAGTCTACTCCGGTCTTGAGGCTGTTTGCAGGATTAATTTCCTTGAGAGACATTGGTATATACCTCTGGCGATAGTATTAGCACTCAGACAAAACCTACAGATGAAAACCGAATTCGTCCAAAGGGACGTTATTTTAATTGCGATTCTAGTCTTAGTTACTCAAGAATAGGAATTGGTAATTGGGAATTGGTAATTGGGAATTGGTAATTAGAAAAAGCTATCCGTGTATCCGCGACTGACCTGTCGATCTTGAAATAGTTATCCTTCAGACTGCCGAGTTGAATGTTAGACATTTTGCCCCCTGTCCACAAACTTGCTTGTATTTTAATTGATCGGCATAATTGAGCGCTCTAGTTTCAATACATCCGGGCTGCTTCCCAGATCGGGTCTCTCCCCCCAACACAGATATCCGCCAATTCTAAAATCTACGATTGTAAACTGCGATCTATTGCTCAGAATTAAGTCGGGCTTTTTTTCTGCAATAAAACTTTATAGATTTTGCTTTGTAAGTAGGCTGTAGCATCTGTGTTGGTTTAAGATTTTTTGAAAGAAAGCTTGTTATTATTTCCGATCTCTTGAGGATAGTTTATGCGTGCCAAGTTTACAAGCGATCTGGGCAATTACTGGCTAATGCTTTTATAACTCCTGAATATCCATTTGTCGAATCAAAGCATTTTGTAGGATGCGTTAGGCGATAGCCGTAACGCATCAAGCCTCGGCAGCGAAGCGTTACGCTGCGCTAACTCACGGCTGACGGCTGATAGCTGAATGCTTACATCGGAATGATATAAACGGAGGACACGGCAGTGCCGTGTTCCTACAATTAATGGAGGTAGGGAAACGGCACTGCCGTGTCCTCAGTATCATTCCGATGCAACCGGAAACGATATAAATCGCCGAGTCAAAACCGCCAAGTTTCTCTTCTATTCTTCGCCGCCAAAATCAGCTCTAACTTTCTCAACAACTCGATTCAACTCAACCGAATGAGAAGCCTTAAATAAAATACGATCGCCCTTTTCGACAAATCCCAACAACCGCTTTGCTAAATCTTCCCGCCCACCCTTGGCTGTAATATCTCCTATCTCCACAAAATGCAAACCCGCAGCGCCCGCGGCCATCGCCGCCGCTTCCTCAAAATCAGCAAAAACAAACAAAGCATCGAGATTCAAATCTCGCGCCGCCCTTCCCACTTGCCGGTGAAATTCGATCGCCCTGTCGCCCAATTCCTTCATCGTTCCCAACACCGCAATCCGACGCTTTCCCGGAGTATCTGCTAACAGTCTCAGCGCCGCAAACATCGACTCCAAACCAGCATTGTAAGTCTCATCCAGAATCACAATATCCTGGGGCAAATCGTAGCGGCGCGCCCGTCCATCCGGTAACTGCACAGACAAACCTTGCTTGAAAATTTCCCAATCAATACCTAAAACTTTTCCTACCGCCAAAGCCGCCAAATAATTTACAGCATTGTGCCGTCCACGCAGCGGCAGTGGCAATTCCACACCTTCTACCAACATTGTATCATGATTGAGCAATTCTCCGCACAAATCTCCGCCTTCTAAACCGTAAGTTAAAGTTTTCCCCTGCCAAACTTTCGCCGCACTTGCCATTAATCTATGATTATCGTGATTGAGAATAGCAATGCTATCAGCAGGCATTTCGGCTAACAGTTCGCACTTTGCTTGGGCGATCGCCTCTTCCGAACCCAATCGCCCAATATGTGCCGTTCCTACATTAGTAATTACCGCAACAGTAGGACGCGCAATTTGCGACAGCAGCGCAATTTCGCCACTCCCGCGCATTCCCATTTCAATTACAGCATAATTGTGTAATGGTGAAAGCTCCAACAGAGTTTTTGGTACGCCAATTTCATTATTGTAGTTATATTGAGTTTTAAGAACATTTCCCTTCGTTGACAAAACCGCCGCAATTAACTCTTTAACAGTAGTTTTACCGACAGAACCAGTAACAGCAACTATAGGTATACTGAATTGGTCACGCCACCAACGGGCGATCGACTGATAAGCTTTTAAAGTATCGTCAACGTGCAACAGCGGAAAATTAGGCAATTCCTCTTGCCAATCTCGATCGACAATCGCCGCAATCGCCCCCAAATCACGGGCTTTTGCCAAAAATTGATGGCCATCAAAATTGTCTCCCCGCAGCGCCAAAAATACTTCGCCCCCCTCAAGAGTGCGCGTATCTGTGGCAATACCTGTCCCTAAAACTGTCAAAACGCCCTTAGACATAGCAGGCAAAGGTACATTTAAAATTTCAGCAAGTTGGGCGATACTTACGCGACAAACCATAACCAGCACTCACATTTCAAATAATTATTTTCACAGTTAATTCTACCTCGCCCAACCTCAAATTTAACTAACCGCAGGCTGCGGATCAGGATTGACCTTGATCGTCCTAATACTAAATCGTCGGCCCACCAAAAAAATATCCCGTACCCACCCACAATCTTTACCAATACTTTACAAAGTCGATGGTATTTAAGGCCTTGCTAATTACCAACAATTCATGCCATGCTGGTGTTGGTAAATAGTTTAACTAAGCAAAAAATATCGATCGGCTTAAGCTGCTGACAGCTTCTACCCCTAAGCTTCATCCGGCCAGAAGCTCGGTTGACTTAATTGTTGCGCTTCATCGGCCAATTCATCAAGCTAATAGCGCGGAAAGCTACTGCCCCAGCCTCGGAGGGTTAATCCACAGTGAACGACTACAACAGACAAAGTTACGAAGAAGAACAGCTACTTTACCAGCACTGGCTGGAGTTGGTACAACGAGAGCAGCCAGCCGAACTCATCAGCCGCTTTCGCACTTTGTTTATCCAGGGTACCGGATATCCCGATCGCTCCGTCGCCGACGCACTCGAAAAAATAGCAGCCTCAGAACACGCCCAACAAGAATTCAAGTACATCCTCAACCGCTGCTGCCACATCCTGATCAACCGCTGGCAAACTTACCCCAGCAAACAAGCAGCCATCCCTGAATTGATCGCTTTGTTTGAAGAAGCGCCCAAAATATTATTTGGATACAATCGATCGCGGGGGCGAGCCTCCATCCCCCAATTAGCAAATCAATTTACCGAAAGCGAACAGTACCTCACCCTCCAACGTTTAGCCAAAGTCATAACTCACAACAATGAAGATAGCAGCAACAGCAAAACCCCTGCTACCCTTGCCCTCGGAACCTTAATTCCCCGCTACCCTTACCTCTACAAACACTGCCTCCTCAGCGACGACAGCACCTACGAACAGCAGAAAATCATTAAAAAAATCCAAGCTCAAAAGCAGCAGCAATTTGAGGTCAACCTCTCGCAATACGTGGCTCACCAAGTGAGAAAAGCCCAAACAGCGCGCCGGGAAACCTCAATTTCATTCAAAAGAATTATACAACCGATAAAAAACCCGACACTGTTGACCGACCCGGAACTGTTCTTTGCCCTCAAGCACTTTGTCGGAAAAGTAGAGGGAGCCGATACCTACAAAGAGCTAGCGGGCCGATTCACGGCAAACGCCAGCACAACTGGGTCCTACCGATCCTTTAAAGACGACTTGTACGAATACCTGATTTCTTCTGTCACCGACGATCGGTACGGCAAACGTCTCTTTAACGAAAAATTGTATAAGCAACTACAAAATACCCTGCCCCACAGCGATGATCAGAAGTTTAATGAATTTTTAATGATCAGAACTTGCAGCCAGTTATTGAACTTTTTAGTAGTAGAGAGTCCTGTGCGGCCCAACCACTTTGTCTTCATCGACCTGATCTCAAACCTCGGGCCGACCCAAACCACAGGTTTGCTGCTGAAAATCGTACTAATTTGCGGCAAAGTCAAACCCTACCTAGAAAAGCGACTGGCAATTTTGTTCGGTCACTACGAATGCAGTACCCGAGAAGGCGTAGTCTGGTTAGTCAAAGCCCTGGAAAACGTGAACCTAGCTTTGAGTACCAACTTTGGCAAGGTGGATGTATCTTTCCTGCGATGAGAGGGCGCGACATAACTTTCTCTGCTTCCACTGCAGGCAAAACATCACACCGATCAACCAGGTTTCTGAATACCCTAAAAGTTTTACCTTTAATTAGAACAACTTAATTAACTCCTGAAACCTACTCAAAAGACATTATTCTATGTTAAAGTACCAAGTGTGAATCAGATTCAGTTGCAGGCTTTGTTCATTGCTACAGAATTGTCTAAAAACTTGCCCTTCTGTATCGGCAGGGGACTCTCCGAAACTGAAATCTTCGCACTGTCTAAATTTTGGAGTTATTCCTCATGTCGATATACGTCGGTAACTTATCCTACCAAGTTACCCAAGAAGACATCACCACCGTCTTCGCCGAATACGGAACCGTTAAGCGAGTACATCTACCTACCGACAGAGAAACCAGTCGCCCCCGCGGCTTCGGTTTTGTAGAAATGTCCACAGATGCAGAAGAAGATGCAGCCATTAGTGCTCTCGACGGAGCAGAGTGGATGGGTCGCGACCTCAAAGTTAACAAAGCTAAGCCCCGCGAAGATGAAGGCGGCCGGGGTGGCGGCAACCGGGGCGGCGGTGGCCCTGGAAAATTTGCTCGCGGAGGCGGCGGCGGCGGAGGACGTTATTAATTTCCTCATTAGTTTCCTCGGATAAAGATTTGAGATTGGAGAGTTGAAATTGGCGCGAGAGCTCACCTAGCTCCGAACCACTTCCGGCCGTTCCGAAAAACCTATGCTCTTCAAATTTCCATATCTACCGGATTAAATATACCAAAAAGCCAAGGGCCTAACCCTTGGCTTTTTGGTATGAGAGTTGACAGTATGAGTCGGAAACCGGCTGGGCGAATCCGTTGCAGTACCGTCAGGTTCTAATCGTCAGGTTCAATGCTGCTGCTCAATCCGTGATTATTGAGGGTTTCAGCATAAAACTCAGCGTGTTCGAGAGCGCAAACAATCACTAATCCCATCCCGTTAGTATGGGCTTCCATCATCACATTTACCGCCTGTGGCTGAGTCAGACTCGGTACCGTCGCCATCAAAGTCTGCACCACGTACTCCATAGGATTGAAATCATCATTGTGCAGCAGAACGCGGTAGCGCGGTGCAAGCTTGCGGACTGTGGAAGGCTTTTGAATAATTTCGACAGACACTAATCTATACCTCCTGACTTGTAAAATGTTAAAATTTGTCAACAATCTTGAGCCGGATTCCTCCGCTGTGCAAGACTATCTCACTTTCAGCTATTTTATTGAAATCTGAAAATTCAGACAAGGCAGCCCCTTGGTCGATCGCGAGCTGCGAACCCAACACCAAACCCACAGGGGGTGTCCTGGACCCTCCGCAACCACATTCCTAGCGCCATAATATTAGAAAGGCGCGATCGGTTAAAAATAACAAACTACTACCTGTTGAGTCTCCAGAACTGAGGGAACCTTATATGAAACGCAAACCTAAATCCTACAACGACAGATTCAGCGGCGACCCATCCCGAGGAGATGAAGACTCCGACTACTCCGGCTCCATGGGCGGACAGTCGCGGCGTCAACCTCAGTCCGGCAAACCCTCTTTCCTCAATTCCGCCACCCTAGGGATTTTAACAGCCGTCTTTATTCTGGGAATTGGGATTGGCATTGCTTTTAGCTCCACAGCTACAATTAGCCCAAAGAACGTAGCCTCCCGCGAATTTATTGATCGCAGCGCCCCGAACCCAGAACTTTGCGTGCAGTTTGGAGCAAGCGCGATGGTGACAGATATGCGCCTCTACGTCACCCTCAACCCTTTCAACGTCTACATCTCGCAGCCGAGTATGCGCCCCGGATGCGTCCTGCGAACCAATAACTGGGCAATTCTGGAACAAAGAAAACTCATCAGCCAAGACCAAGTGCGCGATTGCAAAAATCGCATGAACACCTTTGGCTTCACCGGCCCCCTGGAAGCTCAACCCGAAATTAACTGTATCTACCAAAACGACGGCGCTAAAAACCTGTTCCTCAATCAACCGGGTTCGATAGCTCCAACCAGTGAAGGTCAAAATTTCTAAATCGCCGATATAGCGGTTTTCAGTTGAGTCAATTACAGATATGCGGTAGGACTTAGGCTTTGCCTAAGTCCTTACTTTATTTCATAGAATGGAAAACTGCTCTCAGAAAATATTGAACTAAGAGGTTCGAGGGAAGAAAAAAGTCTTCGTTCTTCCTTCTTCCTTCTTCGTTCTTCCTTCTTCATCTGGGGGGGTGACAAAGAGGTTTAGGAGATAGACGCAATAAGGGTTGCAGCCCGTATACCCTGTTGATAAAAGCGACGTTTATTTCGAGTTAACTTCATTAACTGTTGAATTTCTAATGAATGCCTATCGAGATAATCAACCCACTGTTCTCCATTCTTACCAACGCCAAATGTACTCCGTCTACGGTATTTTTTTCTCGGTTCACAGCGGCGAGATACATCTTTTTGTACCTGCTTCTTCTGAATTTCAATGCATTGAAATATGGCCCAAGTGTAGGCGATAGCCATTAACAGAATCATCTTAATCAGTCTGTCTCCCCTTAAACCACTCCCTTCTAAATTATAACCTCCTGTCTTGCAATCTCGGAACATTTCTTCAATTCCCATTCGCTCTTTATAAGCGGAGAGCGCTACTGGCAATGAACCCAAATCTGTGAGAATAAACCAGGCGTCTTTTACTTTTAATCCTCGATAGTTTCGTTTCCATTTACAGGCGATATCAAATCCTGCTACTGGTTGAGTTTTTCTTACCCTCACTCCTTGAAAGTACAACGAAGTTCCGGGTACTACTCCTAATTGGTCTAAGCGTTGCCAGATTAAATTTTCTGTTTCAATACAATGATTTTTTTTAAGCCTTAAACAAAAAGATATACCCATTGATCCCGGCTAGTTTCCTAAGTCTACTGAACAAAATTCACGGTCGCCCAAAACGATAAGTTTATATTCCTTAAACAAGGGTAAAACTTGTTCGAGAGCGAGGGTTTGTTCTTGTATAGCCTTTCTCAGAAAGATGAGTATGATGTTACTGACACTCATTCATGAGGGTCAAACAGAGAACACACGATCGAATAAACTATAATTATATGGTTACGCACAAGCCACGCGAAAGCGATAGCACACATAATAGCATTTTTCTGACAGCACGAAGAAGTTGACTTACAACACGTTTACTTATACCAAACTTCATACATTGTTAAAAATAAAAACTTATTCGATTGATTTTAGGCAAAAAATTCTTGATACTTATCATACTGAACCGATTTCACAAAAAGCAATAGC
>NZ_JAUBVE010000220.1:0-1055 GCF_036705715.1 Microcoleus sp. AT3-D2
ACTTTTGTTACATCTGTGGAAAAAATCCTGAAAGAATTTGGAGAAAACTATGTAATTAATTTTGTCTAGCTACTTATCACAGGCAAAGAAGCCAAAAGCCAAAAAAAAGGAATACCGACCCGTACCAGTTCCGATCGGCGCGAAACTTCTGAGATTACCCGCACCAGGAAAACCACCCCGCACCGAAAAACCCAAATACGTTCCCAAAGGCGTTCCAGACAGTGCCACACAAATCACCTACGCCTATAGCGACACTCAGAAGGTTTTGCGGTTTGATTGGCCCGATGCAAGTAAACCAAAGGGACGCGACAAAACTTGCCGCCAAATTCACATAGACCCTAGCGGCAAGGAAGTCTGGAGCAAGGGCGATACTCGCTGGCCAGCATATCGGATTGATGAAGTTGTCGAACTACTAGAAGCACTCCCCGACGGTGAACCCGTTCTCATCCCGATACTTGAAGGGGAAGACAACGTAGACCGCGCAAGGGGTATCGGCATCACAGGGCTAACTCTGCAAGGTTCTAATTGGAGTCATCCCGAAATTCAGATAATGCTCGAAACTCTGCAAGCGACAGGCAAAAACGTCAGTGTTGCAGTGTTGCGCGATAACGATGACGCAGGTATCAAGAAGGGTCAAGAAGTTTGGCTGGTTGCTCGTCACATCCAGTTCCCTTGTGTGGTTGTTGACCCGCGTGTCATTTACCCAGACATCCCAGAAGCGGGAGACATCCGAGAAATCTTGGAAGCCATAGATAGCGAGGAATTCATCCGGCGGGTAGAGGAAGCGGTCAATAACGCTGCAACGGAATCAATTCCTTCTATTTCTCTAACTCCTCACCCGCGCACGCAAGAAGAAGTAGTATGCCAGAAGTATGACAGTAGTGAAAACGACTACATCCCTGATACAGCGCCTGCTCCAGAGCAAAATTTTGTTCAAAAAGCCGAGTCAGCGCTCTATTCTGAAGGTCATTGGGCGTCTATTAGACCTCTTGCGAAAGTCTCAGGCGAGCGCTAATTTATCTTCAAAGAAAGTTCATAATTATAAATACCAGCAA
>NZ_JAUBVE010000221.1:0-1009 GCF_036705715.1 Microcoleus sp. AT3-D2
CGCTCATGTTTGTGTGTAAAAAAATGTCTCTTATGTTCTTTTACCACATAATGTTACTATTTTGGAGATGTCTATTAGAAAAAGCAGCTTCCCAACTCAAACTTGTTTGTGAACAGAGCATCAATCCAGTCTTAGCAGTTTTAGCGAGAGAATATGGCAATGCTTGTTGGGTACTAGCGCAAGCTTCCATTCAAGCTGATTGCTTAATGCGACTCCGAAAGAATGCCTGTTTTTGGTCAGCACCACCAGCATATAGTGGTCGCGGCAGACCACGCAAGCACGGGCAAAAAATGAGGTCGGGTGACCAAACCACATGGCTCGAAGCGGATGCTGTGATTGAAATTGACGAACATCCAGAGTTGGGGCAAGTCCGAGTCAGGCAATGGCTTGACTTACATTTTTATCGTGCGCCGGAACAGAGAGTAAATTTAATCCTCGTGGAAAGAATGAAGCCCATGTTAAACGGTCAGCCGTTTCCACCCTTGTGGTTGGCTTGGGTGGGAGAACGAACTCTACCCTTAGAAACAGTCTGGTTTAAGTATTTACGACGCTTTGGAGTGGATCATTGGTATCGATTTGCTAAGCAACGATTGCATTGGACATTGCCTAACTTGAGAACTCCTGAACAATGTGAACGTTGGAGTGATTTAATGCCGTTGATGAGTTGGCAACTCTGGTTAGCTAGGGATTTAGTGGTCGAGAATATATTACCTTGGCAATCTGAAGCGTATCAATTTAACCCCTGGACGTGTTGCCCAATCAATGTTTTCGGTTTTAGTTGACATTGGTACTCCTACGAAATTGCCTAAACATAGGGGAAAATCTCCTGGTTGGGAAACAGGAAAGGTACGGACTAAGGCACCATGCTATCCCACTGTCAAAAAACGGGTTTCTCGACGCAAAAAATATTCAAGATTAGCTATTTAATCTTCCAGGGTAAGAGCATCTCAATCAAGCTTGACAAAAGGAGTTGAGAACAGTCATCATATAATCATTATTCATAGAAGCC
>NZ_JAUBVE010000223.1:0-1008 GCF_036705715.1 Microcoleus sp. AT3-D2
CGTGATGCTATATCTGCCCACTCTTGTGACTTATTTATGCCTTCTCTTATTCCCCAATCTTAGACCTGAATCCTTACACTAAAATATCTTTTAATAAGTGTTTTTGGGTTCTTTGAACTCTGGGGTCGGGTAGCTCTGCTACATAATTCAATAAATTGGCTTGGATTTCGCTCAGAGGTGTTAACTGTCGTTTTTCTGCTCTTTTAGCTTGAGATTTTACAGCGAGTTTCAATATAGGTGCAAAACCCTTTGTCATTGTCTTTGACTCCGTTTCAACTTGATTGACTTTGTTAAGATTCAAACTTGATTATAGGTTTGAGTTCGGTTCACAGGTATAAAGTCTATTGGCGTTTTTTTGTCAAGTACAATTTATACCAAGTTAGATGAGCTTACCCTGCTCCCGCGACCACAGGCCCGATTTAAAACAATTCATTTTAGATTTAATTTGTAGTAGCGATGGAGATGTACCACTATTTTTACGGGTGGGTTCAGGAAATGAATCAGATCATGCCATATTTGCATCTATTTGTCAGGAGTTTAAACAACAGTTAAATCTGGACAGTTTAATAGTTGCTTCGGGTGCATTATATTCAGCCCCAAATTTATCCATGTTAACCAATTTAAGATGGTTAACCCGCGTACCGTTGAGCCTCAAGCAAGCGCAGCAACTGGTATCTCAGTTAAATGAAGCAGAATTTACCTCCAGTTCTGTTAAGGGATATACTTGGTCAGAACACAAAAGTAGTTACGGTAGCATTGAACAAAGATGGTTAGTAGTAGAGAGCAATTTGCGCCGTGATTCTGACCTACGAAAACTCAAAAAAAACTCAAAAAAGCTGAAGCTGAAGCTCAGAATAAACTGCAAGAACTCTCCAAAATTGAATTTGCTTGTGCCGCCGACGCTGCCGCAGCAGCTCATCGCTTATCCAAACGGCTCTCCTGAGTTTATGGTGTAAAATAGATCAACCAATACAGTTGTAGTGATGAGCTTTCATTTAGACTATCTAT